>CALRLJ020000072.1:0-11967 GCA_943368635.1 Sediminibacterium ginsengisoli
TCAACCAGATCATGAAGCGGCAGGCGCTGCTGGAGTCGCGCGCTGCGGCACTCAACTCAATGCCCGACACCGCCCCTACCGGCTCGATCAAGCCAGCGTCTCGCGGGCAGCAAGCAACCGACGCCGGCGCAACGACAGGCGTGCCAAAACCATCGCCGATCAACGACACGGTGACATTCGTCACGCCGCCAGATCGTGAAGCCCGCCTCGAATCGCGCGCGCCAGCGATCGCTCAACCGCGCACCGAGTTTGCCAAGGCGAACGGCGTCGACAGCGTGTTGTCTAATCTGCAGACCGCACTCGACAAGGTTGAGAACCGCCAGGTCGCCGCCCTCAGCTCGGTCGAAGGCGGTTATGAGTCGCGGATGCGCCGGATGCGCGGCGTGATTACCGATCTCGGCCTCAATATGGCGCAACTGGAGGCCGCCGCGCCGAAAGGCGGAATGGGCGGGCCGTTCATACCGGTGAGCAAGCCATCGTCGGATTCCAGCGCCTTCGACCGCCAACTCTACCGAATCAATCTCAGCCGCGCGCAGGTCGATAAACTCACGCGCACGCTGTCGCTCGTTCCGTATCGCAAGCCGGTTGTCGGCAATGTCGAATTCTCTTCCGGATTTGGCGTCCGCAGCGATCCGTTCCTCGGCCGCCCGGCCATGCACAGTGGACTGGACTTCCGTGCCTCGACCGGCGATCCGGTCCGCGCCACCGCCAACGGCAAGGTCGTCAATGCCGGATGGAGCGGCGGTTACGGCCGCATGGTGGAAATCGATCACGGCAACGGCCTGTCGACGCGTTACGGGCATCTGTCGGCGATCAATGTCAAGGTCGGCGAGCGTATTACGATTGGCCAGGTCATCGGCGAGGTCGGCTCAACAGGCCGTTCCACAGGCCCTCACCTGCATTATGAAACGCGGATCGATGGCGACGCCGTGGATCCGCAGAAGTTCCTGCGCGCCGGCATCCGCCTCACCCAGGGATGACCGCTTCAGGACACTGGCGAGCGCCGAAGCAAGCGGAACACCCGCCCGTCCATGACCAGCAGCGCGCTCCCGATAACGAGCGCGCCGACGATCTCGCGGTTGTCAATTCTCTCGTCCAGAATGAAATATCCGAGCAGGATCGCACTGACTGGCACGAGAAGCGTCACCAGCATCACATTGCTTGCACCTGAACGAATAACGATCTGAAAGAAAATGATGAAGGCCAGCGCGGTCGAGAGCGACGCGAGGCCCAGAACCGCCAGCCACGCCACGTGACCGGGCATTTGCAACTGCCAGGGCCGATCGACGACCGCGGCGAGAACGAGCATCATCACGCTTGCCGAAATCAATTGAAACGTCGCAGTCCCGATCGGCGGCGAGCCCGCCAGGTTACGCGTCGCCCATAGCGCGGAAAATCCGAAAGATACCGTAGCGCCAAGACACAACGCGACACCGATGCTTTGCCGGGAGTTGACGTCGAAATCATAGCCTTTCAGGATGATGACGCCGCAGAGACCGAGCAGGACACCGGCCACGCGCCGAAGGATCAACTTTTCTTCGCCGAACGCCGCCGCAACGAGAACGGTGAAAACCGGCGTCATGGCATTCACGACGGATGCGGTCCCACCCGGAATGTAGGTTTGCCCCATGACGATCAGCGAGAACGGAATCACGTTGTTGATGAGCGCCATCACCACGTAGGGACGCCAGCCGGCGATACCGACGGGAAACCGGATTCGATGAACCCGGAGCATCGGCAACAGAATCAGCGCCGCGATCGTCAGGCGCAGAAACACCAGCGTCAGCGGCGGCAGCTCCTTCAGTGCAACGCCTGTGAAGAAGAATGTGCCGCCCCAAAGGATCGACAGGAAGACCAGCCGCGACCAGTCGCGCTCATCCATCTGTAATTCAGTTTCGGGGAGTCGTTCTTGCACAATCGCCATGCTGCAAAGACATACGCGGCGACGGGGGGCTAAACCACCCGCTTCCCGACAACCCGGCTCCGCGTCTGTGCACCTTCAAGCAAAATAGGCGCCGGTTCGCGTCAACAGCCGCTAAAACTGAGATTCTAGTCGACGTCCTCAATCGCGCCCGGCGTGGTGCCGAACGCCTTCTGCGCCAATGTCGCGGCCATGAACTCGTCGAGATCGCCATCAAGCACGCCGGATGTGTCGGACGTCTGCACGCCGGTGCGCAGATCCTTCACCATCTGATACGGCTGCAAAACATAAGACCTGATCTGGTGACCCCAGCCGATGTCGGTCTTGGCCGCCTGATCGGCAGCAGCTTTTTCTTCGCGCCTCTTCAATTCGATTTCGTAGAGACGCGCACGCAGCATATCCCAGGCTTGCGCCTTGTTCTTGTGTTGCGAGCGCCCCGCCTGACAGACCACTGCAACACCGGTCGGAATATGTGTCAAACGCACCGCGGATTCGGTCTTGTTGACGTGCTGGCCGCCGGCACCGCCCGAGCGCATCGTATCGACACGAACGTCGGACTCGGCGATGTCGATCTTGATCGAATTGTCGACCACCGGAAAAATCGCAACGCTCGAGAACGACGTGTGACGGCGCGCGTTGGAATCGAACGGCGAAATCCGCACCAGCCGGTGCACGCCCGCCTCGGTCTTCAGCCAGCCATAGGCATTATGACCGCTGATCTGGATGGTCGCTGACTTGATACCGGCTTCTTCGCCTTGTGTTTCTTCCAAATACTCGACCTTGAAGCCGCGTTTCTCCGCCCAGCGCGTATACATGCGCAGCAATATCGAGGCCCAATCCTGGCTCTCGGTGCCGCCTGCGCCGGCGTGGACTTCAAGATAAGAGTTGAACTTGTCCGCTTCGCCGGACAGCAGGGCTTCCAGCTCCTGCCGCGCAACGTCCTTTTTCAGGGCCTTGAGTGCATTCTCGGCCTCGACAACGACGCCTTCGTCCTTTTCGGACTCGCCAAGCTCGATCATGCCGATCTGGTCTTCAAGCTCGCGCCCGATTTTGCCGATGCCGGTCAGTTGTCCCTCAAGCGAGGTCCGCTCCTGCATCAGCTTCTGGGCTTTCTGCGGATCGTTCCAGAGACTGGGGTCTTCTGCGAGAGCGTTCAGTTCGGCAAGACGCGCCGTGGCAGCATCGACGTCAAAGATGCCTCCTCAGCAGCCCGACTGACTGCTTGATCTCTTCGACTAACCGTTCGATTTCGGGGCGCATGGCAATTCCAGCTTGCGGGTAAACAACCGCGATTCAAAGGACGTGAGGGATGTAACGGCTGACGGCGGCCAGCGCAACTTTACGCGTCGCGCTAATAAAGGCCGCCGGTTCCGGGACGGAAGATCGCACGGTCCGCATCCGGCGAGACGCCGGGCGGATAGCGGTTATCGCTATCAGCCACGCCAATGACCGAGTAATTGTCGGGCGGTGCCGTGCCGGGCTTGAAGGCCTCAAGAATCGTTTTTCCGCCGTCACCCGGCCCTGCGCGCATGCCGGACTTGGCATCCACGCGGATCAGCTTAATACCGGCGGGCACGCGGAACGGCACCGCAGGCTTGTCCACAAGCGCGAGTTTCATGAAGTCTTTGACGATTGGCGCTGCCAGATGGCCGCCGGTGCCGCCCCTGCCGAGATTCCGTGGCTTGTCGTAACCGATGTAAACGCCAACCACGAGATCGGGCGAGAACCCGATGAACCACGCATCCTTCTCGTCGTTTGTCGTGCCGGTCTTGCCTGCGATCGGTTTGCCGACCTCCCGCAAGACGGTCGCCGTGCCGCTTTGCACCACGCCTTCCATCATCGAGGTGATCTGGTAGGCGGTCATGGAATCCAGCACTTGCTCGCGGCGGTCGACCAGCGACGGCTCGGCCTGACCCTTCCATCCATCCGGGGCATCGCAGCCGCGGCATTCGCGCTGATCGTGCTTGAAGATGGTGTGGCCGTAGCGATCTTGAATACGATCGATCAGCGTCGGCTTCACCCGTTTGCCGCCGTTCGCAAACATCGAATAGGCGGTGACCATGCGCATCACGGTCGTCTCACCCGCGCCAAGCGCGTAGGACAGATAGTTCGGCAATTCGTCATAGATGCCGAATCGCTTGGCGTATTCGCCGATCAGCGGCATGCCGACATCCTGCGCGAGGCGGACGGTCACCGTATTCAGTGACCTGATAAGCGCGTTCCGCAGCGTGGTTGGTCCGTAATACTTTCCGGTGGAATAGTTTTCCGGACGCCACACGCCGGCACCCTGCCCCTGATCGATTTCGATCGGCGCGTCCACGACGACTGTCGAAGGCGTGTATCCGTTATCCATCGCCGTCGAGTATACGATCGGCTTGAAGGACGAACCCGGCTGGCGATAGGCCTGTGTCGCGCGATTGAACTGACTCTGGTCGAATGAGAAGCCGCCGACCATGGCCAGAACGCGGCCCGTCCACGGGTCCATCGCGACCATCGCGCCTGAGACTTCCGGGATCTGGCGGAGCCGGTACTGGCCTTCGATCTTGTTGCCGTCCTTGTCCAGCAACGGATCGACGTAGATCACATCGCCCGGTGAAACCACCTGCGTCACGGTAGACGGCGTCTTGAAGCGCGTCGGCCCAGCGGCCGCCTTCGCCCATTTGACACCATCCAGCGAGATCAAACCTGTTTCGCGCGCCTTGCTGACGGCGCCGCCAAGTTCGCGGCCGGGTTGAAAGCCGATCCGGGCCGACTGATCGCTGGTCTCAAGCACCACCGCCATACGCCACGGCGAAATATCCGAAAGCGATTTAACATCGGCAAGCTTTACGCCCCAATCGCCGCCGGTATCGATCTTGTTCGGCGCGCCGCGCCAGCCCTGGGCCTCGTCGAACTTGACCAGCCCGGCCACCATCGACTTGCGCGCCATAATCTGAAGTTTGGGGTCGAGAGAAGTGCGCACCGACAGGCCGCCTTCATAAAGCTTTTTCTCGCCGTAACGTTCGAAGATGTCGCGACGGACTTCCTCGGCAAAGTATTCGCCGGCGAAAATATGCGCCGCGTTGGAGCGCGAGGTCACCACCAGCGGCTCCTTGCGGGCGGCAACAGCATCGGCCTGCTTGATCCAGCCGTTTTCAAGCAAACGGTCGATCACGTAGTTGCGGCGTTCGATAGCGCGGTCGCGGTTGCGCACCGGATGAAGGCTCGACGGCGCTTTCGGCAACGCCGCCAGATATGCTGCTTCCGCGATGGTCAGTTCGTTCACCGACTTGTCGAAATAGACAAGCGAGGCAGCGGCAATGCCGTAGGCGCTCAAGCCGAGATAGATTTCATTGAGATAGAGCTCGAGGATCTTGTCCTTGGTGTAGGTGCGCTCGATGCGCATCGCCAGCAACGCTTCCTTGATCTTGCGATTGAAGGAGACTTCGTTGGTCAGAAGAAAGTTCTTGGCGACCTGCTGAGTGATCGTGGACGCGCCCTGCGGGCGGCGGTTGGAACCGTAATTCTGCGCATACAGGACCGCAGCGCGGGCCATGCCGGTGAAGTCGATGCCACCGTGCTCGTAGAAATTCTTGTCTTCCGCCGCGAGGAACGCGTTGATGACCTGCTTCGGGATCGCCTGGATCGGCAGGTAAAGCCGGCGCTCCTTGGAATATTCGCCGAGCAGCGATCCATCCGATGCGTGGACGCGCGTCATCACCGCCGGTTCATAATCCTGCAACTGGGAGTAGTCCGGCAGATCCTTGGAAAAGTGCCAGATCGCCCCGGCCACGGCGGCGACGCCGACAAGGAACACAATCGTTCCGGCTGCGAACAGGAAGCCCATGAACCGCAATAGCAAGCGCATCGTCAGTATCCGTCCTTAAAGCCGTCCGGCGTATTCACCCGAAGCGCACGACCGGGCTTTGCAAACCGAACTATACCATTCGCCATTCGCGCGTGGATCGATTCTGGTCTTGTCCCAGTCCAAATTTCTATAGAGCCGCCGCTGTGGCCAAACTAGGGCTTCGGCAACAATTTGCCCTGCGGATTCAAGTCGAAGGCCGTTACTTCGAAGAGCCGGCGGAAATCACACGTTTTCCAAGAAAAGCATCCACTGCCTGGGCAACGGAACCCACGGTCCGCGACCGCCAGCTTTCGGACACCAGATGCTGGAGATCGTCCTTGTTCGAGACGTAGCCGAGCTCAACCAGCACCGACGGGACATCGTGCGCCTTGAGCACCCTGAAGCCCGCGGACTTGAGCGGGCGCTTGTGCATGCGCGCGACACTCTTCATTTCCTTGACGAGGGTGCGGGCAAAGCGATTTGAAAATGCTCTGGTTTCGCGCTGCGTCAGCTCGATTAGGATGTCGGCGACGTCGGCGGGCTCCTCGGTCAAGTTAATGCCCGCAATCGCATCGGCCTTGTTTTCCGCCTCGGCCAGCTTTTCAGCTTCGGCGTCGGAAGCGCGGTCCGACAATGTGTAGACGGTGGCGCCCTGCGCATCGCCTTCCCGCTTCGGCAACGCGTCGGCATGGATTGAAACAAACAGCGACGCCATGTTGGCACGGGCGATCTTCACCCGGTCGCCGAGCGGGATGAAGGTATCGTCATCGCGCGTCATCACCACACGGAATTTGCCACTCTTTTCGATCCGATCGCGCAACGCCTTGGCAAAATCCAGCACCAAGGTCTTTTCGGATTCACCCGTTGAAGCCTGCGTTCCGTTATCGACGCCACCGTGACCGGGATCGATCACGATAACGGGCCGGACATCGACCGTCTTGCCGGAGCCTGTGGTGCCTGTCGTTTCAATCGCAACACCGCCGGCATCGGCGACGATGGCCGGACGCAGTTGAAGCTTTTCGTCGCCGGCATGTGAAACCTTGAAGGCGGAACGCTCGACCGCTGCCAGTTCAACCACGAGCCGCGACGGCTGTCCGTTCGCGGCATCCATGACGAAAGCCTTCTCGATCTTTGCTGGACCGGTCAGGTCGAAAACCACGCGCGAACCGCCTGGCATAACCAGGCCGTAGCGGAATGCGCGGATCAGTCCGCGCCCGGCCGCACCGGTCCCGGCAGGAAGATCGAAGGTCACCTGGGGAATATCGATCACGACACGATACGGATCGGCAAGCGTGAAGGCTCGCACATCAATCTTACGATCGAGATCGAGGATGAATCGGGTCTGCTTGTCATCCCCCGCCACACGCACGCCGGAGGCGACTGGAAAAGCAGCCGCAACCGTCGGCTGTGGGGACTGAGATTCGATGGCATGGGCGGCTGGAATCGCAAGGCACAGCAATGCTGCGATGCACACATGAGCAACCACCGACATCGCGCGATATTTCATGTGGCTCATCAACGAATCCGCAGCCTCCGGACACCTCATACCCCAATAGAACCGCACAGTTAACGGCCGCTTACCGGGCGCAAGACGATTACCGTTCTGTGTTGCAGTGCTGTGACGCTTCCCTTGCCAGAAAGCCGCATTCCACGTATGTAGGAGGAGCTGACGGTTTAAACTTGCGGTTGTGTCGCGTTCAGCTTCCCGGTGCAGCGCCAGTTCCTCGCTCTCAATTAGAGGTTCCAGCGTACCTTCCGACCCTCCACAGCCAGCGCAGCACGCGGCTGAGACGGAGCGGCGGTTACCAGCCCGAGCGGCTATCCTCATAACCGGCGACCGCTGCCGCAAGGCGGCGGACCATCAAGAGCCAGCGCGCGCACTTTGCGCCGCGTTGGCACTGCCAGCAACCAACCCGCTGGCGATGTCGGCGGCAGGATACGGCGGCACTTTGCCGCCCACTGAATTAGACGGGCCGACGCTTGATGCGCCAGACTCTATTGCCGAACGGGATGTGTAACAAAATCCCATCGACGCCAGCATCGATACGACGCGAATCTTTTCCGCGTCGCGTTTCGCTGACGTTGTCATCGGCACGGTGCCTCGGGCGGCGTTTTGGCCTTCCCCTCACCCCCGAATCAGGTGGACCGTTACGTGATCCGGCTACGCGCCATGCGCTGGCCGCCGAACGTCCCGTTCGCCGTCAAGAGCTCAAAAATGCCCAACAAAATGTTGATCGATGCCACCCACCCGGAAGAGACCCGGGTGGTCGTGGTCCGCGGCAATCGCGTCGAGGAATTTGATTTCGAGTCTGCCCAGCGCAAGCAACTGCGCGGCAATATCTATCTCGCCAAAGTCACACGGGTCGAGCCGTCGCTGCAGGCGGCCTTCATCGAGTATGGCGGCAATCGCCACGGCTTCCTGGCCTTCAGCGAAATTCATCCGGACTATTACCAGATCCCGGTTGCCGATCGTCAGGCCCTGATCGAGGCCGACGAACGCGCGCATCGCGAAGCCGAGGAAGAATCGGAAAACCGTTCCAACCGCCGTCGCTCTCGCCATCGCAGTTCGCGACGCCGGAACAGCGGCGAGCGGGTGCAGAGCGAGGTCATCGAAGGCGCAAGTGCCGAGACCGATGCGCAGCCGGATACGGCGCAGGTCGGCGATCACACGCCGGATCATCCGCACGACGCGGATACGACGCATCACGAACATGCTCACGACGACCACGATCATGCCGGACATCATCACGATGAGAACGGCCATCACGATCACAACCATGACGATCATCATGACGACCATGCCCATGAAGCGGAACACGCAGCCGCGCCCGTAGCCAACGATGCCCCGGCTGCACCTGCCGGTGGCGAAGCGGAATCCGCTCTTGACGACCACGAGCACGACGATCAGCCGCACGAACACCATGCGCACGATGACTCCCATGATACGGACGTCGCGCCTCGCGGCGACGACCATCAGGACGAACATCACGCCGACGATGCGGACGACGATGAAGACGGTGACGACGCCGAAGAGGAAGTCGTCGAATCCGTTGGCGGCGACGACGTGCTGGAAGAAGTTCCGGAGCGCGCTTTCCGCCCGCGCCGGCAGTACAAGATTCAGGAAGTCATCAAGCGCCGCCAGGTGATGCTGGTTCAGGTCGTGAAGGAAGAGCGCGGCAACAAGGGCGCGGCCCTGACGACCTACCTCTCGCTCGCCGGCCGCTACGCCGTGCTGATGCCCAACACCGCACGCGGCGGCGGCATCAGCCGCAAGATCACCTCCGCGCAGGACCGCAATCGCCTGAAGGATGTGGTGCAGGATCTCGACGTGCCGGAAGGCATGGGCATCATCCTGCGCACCGCAGGCGCTTCCCGCACCAAACCCGAGATCAAGCGTGACTTCGAGTACCTGATCCGGATGTGGGAAACCGTCCGCGACACCACGCTGAAGTCGCAGGCACCTACCCTCGTCTACGAGGAGGGCTCGCTGATCAAGCGCTCGCTGCGCGACCTCTACAACAAGGAAATCGACGAAGTGCTTGTTGCCGGCGAACCCGGCTACAACGAAGCGCGCGATTTCATGAAGATGCTGATGCCGACCAACGTGCGGTCGGTGAAACAATATCGCGACGGCCAACCGTTGTTCTCGCGCATGGGCGTCGAAAGTCAGCTCGACGCGATGTTCTCGCCGACGGTCACCCTCAAATCGGGCGGTTACATCGTCATCAACCAGACCGAAGCGCTGGTCTCGATCGACGTCAACTCGGGCCGTTCCACGCGCGAGCACCACATCGAGGATACAGCGCTCAAGACCAATCTTGAAGCCGCCGAGGAAGTTGCGCGGCAGCTCCGGCTCCGCGATCTCGCGGGCCTGATCGTCATCGACTTCATCGATATGGACGAGAAGCGCAACAACCGCTCCGTCGAACGCAAGATGAGCGATTGCCTGCGGCAGGACCGCGCCCGCATCCAGGTCGGGCGCATCTCGCATTTCGGCCTGTTAGAGATGTCGCGCCAGCGCATCCGCGCCAGCGTGCTGGAAAGCTCCACCGAGCCTTGCCCGCATTGCGGCGGCTCCGGACATGTCCGCTCGGTTTCGTCCGTCGCGCTGCAATTGCTGCGCGGTCTGGAAGAAAACCTGATGAAGGGACCGACCCACAATCTGACGGTGCGCACCCGTACCGACGTGGCGCTCTATGTTCTGAATCACAAGCGCGGCCATCTGCGCGATCTTGAAAACAGCTTTAAGGTGACGCTTGCCGTCATCGCCGATGCGACGATCAGCGGCCAGCAGTCCTACGTGATCGACCGTGGCGAAGCCGTGCATACGCTGGAGGCCGCCAAGGCGATCCTTGCCGCGCAGCTGGCTGCGTCCCCGCCTGCGGTCGAGGACACCTACGAATACGAAGAAGACGAAACCTTCGAAGCCGAAGTCGAATTTGAAGGCGACGATGAAACCGAGGGCACGGAGGCTCAATCTGCCGATGCCGGTCCTGTGGCGGAAGGCGAAGAAGGTCCGCGCCGCAAGCGCCGTCGCCGCCGGCGTGGCCGCGGTGAGGCCCGTGAAGGTGCTGCACCCTCCGACCAGAACGCCACGTCCGAATCTGCGCCGCAGACCGAGGCTGTTGGCGACGAGGCTGAGGAAGGCGACGACGAGCAGGACGATCAGAACGGCGAACAGCGCACTGAACAGGGCGCAAACGGCGAACGCCGTCCGCGCCGCCGTGGGCGTCGGGGTGGACGCCGCCGTCGTGGCGGCAACGAAGGCGGTTCGGCCGAAGGTGCGCAGCCCGGCGAGGGAATCGTCTCGACGATTGCCGACGACCTCGGACCGCTGCCTGAATCCGAATCCGCCGAAGCGGTCGCCGACCTGTCGGCACCGGCAGAGCCTGTCCGCGAAGAACGCCCTGCTCCGGCACCGCAGCCCGAGCCTGTGTCGCACCACATCTCGACGCCGGAAGATGCCGATACGGCGCCGCGCAAGCGATCGACCGTTCGCGAGAAGGTCAGCTTCTTCTTCAGCGATGCGCCGAAGCAGGAGCCGGCCCCGGTTGAAGCGCCGGTGCCTGCGAGCGAGCCAACGCCTTCCGAGCCACAGGCCGAATCCGCACAGCCGCGCCGTGCGGGCTGGTGGTCACGCCGCGGCGAGTGAAACCCATCGGTTTCTCAAATCACATCGCCCGCTTCACAGCGGGCGATTTTTTGTTGCAGCACCGTTACCGTCGCTTACCGATCAGCCCTTGGCCAACCAGCGCGTAATGCGCGCCACCGCTTCGGTGATTTCCTGCGTCGAGCGCGAGTAGGAAAAGCGCACGAACGATTTTCCGTGAAACGGATCGAAATCCACGCCCGGCGTCGCAGCGACATGCGCCTGCTGCAACATCGTCTTGGCGAACTCAAAGCTATCGGAATTGAACTTCGACACATCCGCGTAGAGATAGAACGCGCCGTCCACCGGCAGGAATTCCGTCAGCCCGACTTTCGGCAGCCCTTCGATCAGAATACGGCGGTTTGCTTCATAGCCATGCTTGATCACGTCCATCTCGGCGCATCCGTCGAATGCGGCTTCAGCCGCGACCTGTGACAGCGTCGGCACCGAAATCGAAAGGTTCTGCTGCAGCGTCTCCACCGATCGCACCAGTCGCTTAGGCACGACAATCCAGCCCACGCGCCAGCCCGTCATGCAGAAATACTTCGAGAACGAATTGATGATGATCGCCTCGGACGACAACTGCGCAGCCGTCACAGCCGGGAATGCGTAATCGAGGCCATGGTAAATCTCGTCCGAGATAAACCGGATGCCTGCGCTGTCTGCCGCAGCGATCAGATCCGACATCGCCTCGCGTGTCATCATCGTGCCGGTCGGATTGGCGGGACTTGCGACCAGCACACCTTTCAGCGGCGTTTTACGATGGGTCTCGAGCAGCATCTCGCCGGTGAGCGCGTACCGCGTGGCGCTGGTGGTTTCGATCAGAACCGGCTCGCATCCGAGCGCACGCAGAATGTGACGATATGGCGGATAGCCCGGCGACGCGATGGCGACCCTGTCGCCCGGCTCAAATGCCGACAGGAACGCCAGAACGAATGCGCCCGAGGAACCCGTGGTGATTACGATGCGGGCGGGATCGACATTTTGCGCGTAGGTTTCGCGATAGTGACGCGATATTCGCTGACGCAGGGAAAGAATTCCGATCGCGGCGGTGTAATCGATTTTACCGAC
>CALRLJ020000073.1:0-11882 GCA_943368635.1 Sediminibacterium ginsengisoli
AGCGCTCATCCTGGTGGGTGCATCCGGCTTCTCCTATGAAGATGCCGCTGCGATCTGCGGATGCGCTGTCGGCACCATCAAGAGCCGCGTCAACCGCGCACGATCGAAACTGAGCGCCCTGCTCTATGTCGAAGGTGCTGAAGACTTCGGACCGGACAACACGGTCCGCGCCGTGATCGGCGGAGGCGGCGGCTAGGCTGCCCTTCCGTAAAAAGCACATAAGAAAAAGCGGCCACTGAATCAGTGGCCGCTTTTTGCTGGATCAGTTCAGGCCGCCAAAAGCCCAGATCAACAACAGTACGGGAATCGGTATCCCGAGAAACCACAACAGCAGATAGCGTCCCATAAGACTTTCCTTTGCCTGACAGCGTCTGCTGCTCAATTCATCGCAGGAAAGTTTGTTCCGTGATCCGCTATCAGCGCTTCTTCGGCAGCGCGCCGAGCCGCTCGGTGCGGTCCATCTCGGTTTCGTCCACCACCGTCGCCATCGGCGCGGTCAGCTCATAGACGTAGCTGACATCGGTGAAATATCGCTTCGAGGTGCCGCCGAGCGCTTCGGGGGCAACCCGATCCAGCAGCACGATCCCGAACTCGCTGTCGACCCTGCGGGTCGCGGCACTGGTGTTGAATTCTTCCCAGCGGAAATGGAAAATGGAATCCGGCTGGTCGGTGACGCTCCAGTTGGCGACGATATGCGGATGCTTGCCGACCAGCGACAGGCCTTCGTCCGCGTGGGACGCCAGTTCAAAGAACAGCAGCGACAGGCTCTGCGCCGCACGCGCGCTGACGATAATATCGGGCCCGCTCAACGCGATCCGGTCGGCATGCGGGATGGCCCGCGGTTCGAACAGGCCTTTCAGCTTGACGCCCTGCCACTGGCTTTCACTGAGCAGGGATACAACATGCGACATCGCATGAATCCGGCCGATCAGAAGATCGCGCGCGACATCCATGTTTGCGCCGTGCCGCATAGTCCGCGTCACGATGGACTGGATCACCGCCAGAATGTTCTTCACACGGTGATTGAGTTCGTCGATGACGGCGGTCAGCCTGCGCTCGAAATCGATGCGGGTCTGGATTTCGCGGCTGAGGCGGATGTTGTTGTAGGACACATATCCGAACAGCCCGCAGAGAATCAGCGTCAGCGCCACGCCGATCAGCGTGACAATGCCTGCAAGCTCCTGGGCCCGCGTCGCCGGATTCGTCTTCGCGTAATAGATCAGCGTCCAGTCCCGCGCGCCGAACGACACCACGCGCAGCAGCGGCGGATTGTCGGCATCCATCGCCAGCGGAACGGACTTCACGTTGCCATCGGCATCGGCGGTCAGGTTGTCCGAGGCGTTTCGCGGATCACGCAACGCCACCGAGAACAGGGACACGTCGTCATTGGCGAGCATCAGCGGGGCCAGCCGGTAGGAAATCGTCAGGAAGCCCGCGACACTGGTGCCCGTCTCGGTTCGCACCGGGGCTGCCAGTACGATCCCCATCGGGCCGCCGACACGCAGCAGCACGAACGGATCGGAGCATACCGGCCTGCCCTCCTCCACCGCACGGTTGAGCATGGGCGTGATGATCGGATGATTGTTCAGAACGCGCCCGACAAAAGCTTTGGTTTCATCGTTCTGCGGCTCGACATCCATGACGATGGTCGCCGGATCCGGCGCCGTGGCGAGATCAAGCGGCGTATCGTTGAAGGTCCGGATCACCGGATTGGGGAAACCCGCGATTTTCATCTCGGTCTGCGCACGACCGAAATCGGCACGTGAAACGCGCGCAACCCAGCTTGCGACAAGGAAATCGGTCTTGAAGGCGTAGATCGACGACCGCAGCGGCTGCAGCGCATTGGCCATGCTGGTCGAAGGCGACCGGAACAGCCCGACGGCGACCCGGGCCAGAAGTTCACGCTCGCTGAGACGTTCCTGCACCAGACTCGCGTGGGTATCGACCGACCGGGCAAGATCGATCCGGCCGATCGACAGTTCCTGATCGTAGACCTTCATAGCCGCGAGACCGGAGATAACCACTCCGATGATCGCCATCAGTCCGATGATAAGGCCAAGACGGAGCACGCAGTTACTCGAAAGGAATGAGAGGTGAAATCGCACCCCGGCCAGCAAAGCCGGCCCGGCTGAAATAATGATTGTACGCAGATACCGAACTGGTGGTCATGAGCGCTCTGTTGTTGCCGGATCGCAAGGTCAGCGGCCGGCACGGCCTGAATGGGTCGCGAATGGATTAATCTAGGCATCGCCGGATGGTTCCAGCGACCGGAAAATATACCTGTCGGCTGTTATGGTAAATCCGCCACCGCCCGCCAGGTCGCGCTGACAATACAAAGTCCGGCTAATGCCTAGGCCCCCGTCATCGCCAGGCCGACGACCACGAAGACGATTCCAAGCAGAATCGCGCCAAGAAACGCGCCGCTATAGTCTCGCTCGGGTGCTGTGAAAACTGAACGCTTCATGCAGGGCTAACACCCCCGCCACCTGAGCGTTCCGACAATAACGATGTAACCTCGCGTACCGGCTGTGCGCGAACGCCAGTGTTCCGTCAGCTCACCTTTTCAGGAACCCGTGCCTGAAGTCCGCCCTTGGCCTCGATGAAGCGAATGATGCGATCTAGGCCTTCGCTCTTTTTCAGGTTGGTCATCACGAACGGCCGTTCGCCGCGCATGCGCCTTGCGTCGGTATCCATTTTCTCGAGCGACGCGCCGACATACGGGGCCAGATCGATCTTGTTAATCACCAGCAGATCTGAGCGCGTGATGCCGGGACCGCCCTTGGACGGAATCTTGTCGCCCGCCGCGACATCGATCACATAGATGGTCAGGTCCGCCAGTTCCGGCGAGAAGGTCGCCGCAAGATTGTCGCCGCCGGATTCGATCAGCACCAGATCGAGATCGGGAAACTTCACCCGCATATCTGCAACCGCTGCGAGATTCATCGAAGCATCCTCGCGGATTGCCGTATGCGGACAGCCGCCGGTTTCCACGCCCGCGATACGATCCGGCGTCAGCGAACCCGAGCGAACCAGAAACTCCGCATCCCATTTGGTGTAGATGTCGTTGGTGATCGCCGCGATCTCGTATCGCTCGCGCATCGATTTACAGAGCAGGTCCATCAAGGCTGTTTTCCCCGACCCGACCGGGCCGCCGATACCGACGCGCAACGGTCCGTTCATGCTGGTGCTCATCGCAAAACCTCTCTCAGGATCGAAACAGCCGGGTGTATTGGGCCTCGTGGCGCATGCTGGCGAGATCGGCGCGGAACGTCGCGCTCGCCAAATCGTCCAGCGATGCATCCAGTGATTTTTCCGCCGTCGCGGCGATGACGGGCTCAAGGGCGGCCAGCGCACGCTGGCTGTCGGTCTGTCCCAGCGGAACAAGACGCACCCCGGCTGAAATCCAGTTCGACGTCGTGGCATGAAGAAAGGCGTGCAGCGTCAGGTTAAGCGGAATGCGATGCCCCGCCGCGAGCACACCGACCGCCACCGGATAGGCAACCGGGCCTGTGACATGCGACGCCAGCAGATCGAGCGTGTCGCAGTTCCAGGCCGAGCGCGCGATCTCGACAAAGGCGCGCCCCTGCGCGGTGGTCTCCAGATGCCGCTCGCGCGACGGCACGAACGCCGCTGCGAGTTCCGCGACTTCGTTCAACGCCTGCCCGTCCGAAGCAACTGCTGCCCGGTAAGCGTGGCACAGGAATATGCCGTCGCAGAATCCGGCGCCTTCCTGCAGCATCATCGCGAGCCACTGCTGCAAGGTCACCCTGTCGCCGATGTCGCCCGCTTCAACCGCCCATTCGATGCCGCTGGAATAAGAGAACGAGCCGACCGGAAACGACGGCGACAGCCATGTCATCAGCCGGAACAGCGCAGCCGATTCATCGGTTTCGGCAGCGGGGTCTTGCGGATCGCGGTCAGTGCTCGTGGTCATGAGCATGGGAATGACCGTGGTGGTGATGCGCATGGCCGTGATCGTGTGTGTCATGATCGTGGTGCGCATGATCGTGCTTGGCGTGATCGTGGCCGCTGTGTTTGTGATCGCTGTGATCGTGATCATCGTGATGACCATGCCCGGCATGACCGCCGCCGGCATAGGCGCCGCCTTCGGGATCGAACGGCGCTTCGATGACGGTCACGCGCGCACCGAGACCGCGCACCATGTCCTCGATCACGTGATCGCGGCGAATACGAAGACCCTTGCCGACAATCTGGGTCGGCAGATGGCGGTTGCCGAGATGCCAGGCGACACGCACCAGATGGTGCGGATCGGTGCCGCGAATTTCCACCAGCGGCTCGGGTGCCGCGACCACTTCGATCAGCCGCCCGTCGTCCAGCACCAGTGCATCGCCGCCGCGCAGGGCGACGGCTTCTTTCAGGTCCAGCAGAAATTCCAGCCCGCGCGTGCCGGTCATCGCCATCCGCCGCCGGTGCCGGTCGTCGAAACCGAGAACCACCGTATCGGCGGCGGCCTCGGTCCAGCGAAGCTGCGGGCGAACCTGCGTCGCGCGGATCATGGCGATGGCCTCACAGCTTCTGCACTTCGCCGCCGCTGATGATCTCGATCTCGGTCGCCGATGCCTTCATCGGCGCGGACAGTTCACGCCATGCTTTCAGATGCGGCGCACGGCTATGCGCAGTGAGATCGTCGCGGGTTTCCCAGCGCTCGACGAAAACGAAGACGTCCGGATCGTTGACGCCGGCGTGCAACTCGTAAGAGATGCAGCCGTTCTCCCTGTGCGTCTCGGCCATGCACGCCTTCGCGCCGGCGATATAACCGGCGCGATGTTCGGGCTTCACCTTGGTGGTGGCGAGGACGTAGATCATCGAACCTCCACATTCGCAGGCGTGATGACCTCGATCTTCGGCGGCGCTGCCAGGCAGTTCACAACCACGCGTCCGAACGTTTTCATGTGTTCGGCCTTGCGATGCGGCACCAGTGCCTCGGCGTTTTCCCACTGTTCGACGAACACCAGCTTGGCGGGATCGGTGACGCTCTCGTGCAGGTCATAGGCGATGTTGCCCGCTTCCTTCCGCGTTTCCGCGATGCAGGCTTTTGCGGCGGCAATCATGTCCGCACGCGTTTCAGGCTTGATGGTCAAGGTCGCGACAACGTAAATCAAGGGTTCCTCCCGGATTGGCTTCTTTTCTGGATCGGGCGGACCCTAATACATGAAATAACGCTGCGCCATGGGCAGCACCTCCGCGGGCGCGCAGGTCAGCAATTCGCCGTCGGCGCGCACCTCGTAGGTCTCAGGATCGACCTCGATATTCGGCGTCGCCCCGTTGTGAATCATGCTTTTCTTCGTGATGCGGCCACGGGTGTTTGAAACAGCGTACAGCTTCTTGTCGATGCCGAGCTTTTTGGCGAGGCCGCCGGTAATCGCCGCTTTCGACGTAAACACCACCGACGACGCCGTCAGCGACTTGCCGTAGGCGGCGAACATCGGCTGGTAATGCACCGGCTGCGGCGTCGGGATCGACGCGTTCGGGTCGCCCATCGGGGCTGCGACAATCGAGCCGCCCTTGACGATCAGATCGGGCTTCACCCCGAAGAATGCCGGCGACCACAACACCAGATCCGCCATCTTGCCCTTTTCAACCGAGCCGATCAGCTTCGACACGCCATGCGCAATGGCCGGGTTGATGGTGTATTTGGCGATGTAGCGCTTGACGCGGAAATTGTCGTTGTCCTTGCCCTTGTCTTCCGGCAGCGACCCGCGCTGCTTCTTCATCTTGTCGGCGGTCTGCCAGGTGCGGATGATGACTTCGCCGAGACGCCCCATCGCCTGACTGTCCGACGACAACATCGAGAGCGCGCCGAGATCGTGCAGAATGTCTTCCGCAGCAATCGTTTCCTTGCGGATGCGGCTTTCGGCGAAGGCCAGATCTTCGGCAATCGACGGATCGAGATGATGGCAAACCATCAGCATGTCGAGATGCTCGTCGATGGTGTTGCGCGTGAACGGCCGGGTCGGATTGGTCGACGACGGCAGCACGTTCTTCAGGCCAGCGACCTTAATAATGTCCGGCGCGTGCCCACCGCCCGCGCCTTCAGTGTGGAAGGCGTGGATGGTGCGGCCCTTGAACGCCTTCACCGTGTCCTCGACGAAGCCTGACTCGTTCAGCGTGTCGGTGTGGATCATCACCTGAATGTCGTAGTCGTCGGCCACCGACAGGCAGTTGTCGATAGCGGCGGGCGTAGTGCCCCAGTCCTCATGCAATTTCAGTGCACAGGCGCCCCCCTTGATCATCTCGACCAGCGCGGCGGGCCGCGATGCGTTGCCCTTGCCGGAAATGCCGAGATTGACCGGGAACGCATCGAACGACTGGATCATCCGCCCCATGTGCCACGGGCCAGGCGTACAGGTCGTCGCGAAGGTGCCGTGCGACGGGCCGGTGCCGCCGCCGAGCATCGAGGTGACACCGCTCATCAGCGCGTGTTCGATCTGTTGTGGACAGATGAAGTGAATGTGAGCGTCGAACCCGCCCGCAGTGAGGATCTTGCCCTCGCCCGCGATGATGTCGGTGCCGGGGCCGATCACGATGGTGACGCCGGGCTGGATGTCGGGATTGCCCGCCTTGCCGATGGCGGAAATGAAACCTTCCTTGATGGCGACGTCGGCCTTGACGATGCCCCAGTGATCGACAATCAGCGCGTTGGTGATGACGGTATCGGCTGCGCCCTGCTTGTTAGTGACCTGCGACTGGCCCATGCCGTCGCGGATCACTTTGCCGCCGCCGAACTTCACTTCCTCGCCGTAGACGGTGAAATCCTTCTCCACCTCGATAATGAGGTCGGTGTCCGCCAACCGGACCTTGTCGCCTGTGGTCGGGCCGAACATGTCGGCGTAGACGGAGCGGGAGATTCTGGTGGCCATTACTGCGCCCCTGTCTTGATTTTTGCTTTGCTCACAGTTTCCCCATCACATCGCCGCGAAACCCATAAACCGTGCGCTTGCCGGCGAGCGCGACGAGATTGACCTCGCGCGTCTGCCCCGGCTCGAAACGCACCGCGGTGCCCGCCGCAATGTCGAGCCGCATCCCGCGCGCCTTCTTGCGATCGAACTTCAATGCCGGATTTGTTTCGAAGAAATGATAATGCGAGCCGACCTGAATCGGGCGGTCGCCAGTATTGGCCACCGTCAGCGTCACCGTCTTGCGACCGGCGTTCAGTTCGATGTCGCCGTCCTTGATGAACAATTCACCGGGGATCATTGGTCACCACCTCTATCAACGAATGGGTTCGTGAACGGTGACCAGCTTGGTCCCGTCCGGAAACGTCGCCTCGACCTGAATGTCGTGAATCATCTCCGCAATGCCGTCCATGCACTGCTCGCGCGTGATGACTTCCGCGCCGGCCTTCATCAGCTCGGCAACGGTGCGGCCGTCGCGTGCGCCTTCGACGATGAAATCCGAAATGATCGCGATGGCTTCGGGATGATTGAGCTTGACGCCGCGCTCAAGCCGCCGCCGCGCAACAATGGCAGCCATGGAGATCAGGAGCTTGTCCTTTTCGCGGGGAGACAAATTCATGCGTAACGTACCTGTTGATTAGTTCAGCCAAAGTCTCGGCAAGCCCGAAGGGCTCACACAATTCAACACTTTCATCATATCGGCGCGGAGTCGCACCGCATCTTGTGCGCAGAAACGTGCCATTGCAAATCCGTTCCATGCCGAGACGCCGACCTCGGCGCCGAACGCATCGGCAGATTCTCGGATACGCTCCACGATAGACTCATCGCCGGGTACGATCAGCGCCGTGCCGATGGCGACACCTCCGTTGGCGACCGCGCGGCTGGCGAGCGTGCCTGCAATATCTCCGTCGAGCCGGATGGTTTCGGCAAAGGCAAGCCTGCCGCCGATGCGCAGCCGCCAGCGGTCGGCAAAACGTCCGCGCGTCATCACCTCACCCATCGCCGCGCGTCCGAATACGACGATTTCGCACAGCAGAAGCGACGCATCGCTCGCCAGATCAATGTCGATCTTCCGCGAAACGTGGGCCTGATCGAACAGGATGGTTTCCTGCGGCAGCCAGGCAAGCCGCGCAGCGGCCTCGGCGCGCAATGCGATATTCACCTGCGCATCCGGCCCGTGGGAGCGATAGATCTTTTCGGCGGCAGCGGTGGTCACGGTCAGATGCGCACCCGCGCGCGCCGTGATGTCGATATCGAAGCGGTCGCCGCCCGCGATGCCGCCGGCGGTGTTGACGAACACTGCCGAAAGACCTTGCTGCTCCGGCGAGGGAAACCGCACGCGCAGGGAGCCTGCTTCATGCAACTCACGCCGCCGCGTCGCACCATCCTTCAGATGCACGTCGAATTTCACCGCGCCGACCGCCCGGTTGGCCGCAAACGTCTCCGACGCCGACGATGTCAATCCGCTTTGCATTCGCCCCAGACAAGCTCAAGTCAGTTCAGATTCCGGCCGTGTCAGAGCGCCATCTGGCGGCTGATCTCGGCAGGATCGAGATTGCTGCGGTCGCAGGTGTATTTCACCGCGCCGCGATCCATCACGGCAAAATTGTCGCCGAGCTCGCAGGCAAAGTCGAGATATTGTTCGACCAGCACGATGGCCATGGTGCCGAGGCTGCGCAGATAGGAAATGGCGCGGCCGATGTCCTTGATGATTGAGGGCTGGATGCCTTCGGTCGGCTCGTCGAGCAACAACAGCTTCGGCCGCATCACCAGCGCACGGCCGATGGCCAGTTGCTGCTGCTGGCCGCCGGACAGATCGCCGCCCCGACGCCCCAGCATGGTGTTCAAGACCGGAAACAGCGAAAATACATCGTCCGGAATGGTGCGGTCGTCGCGCTTGAGCGGTGCGAATCCGGTCTTCAGATTTTCTTCCACCGTCAGCAGCGGAAAGATTTCGCGGCCCTGGGGCACGAACGAAATGCCCTTGCGCGCCCGCTCATAGGGCTTCAGGCCGCCGATGTCGGCGCCGTCGAAGGTAATCGACCCATCTTTGATCGGATATTGCCCGACCATGGCGCGCAACAGGCTCGTCTTGCCGACGCCGTTGCGGCCCAGCACGCATGTCACCTTGCCGGGTTCAGCGGCGAGTGAGACACCGCGCAACGCCTGCGCCGCGCCGTAATAGAGAGTGATGTTATCGACGTTCAACATGGCATATCTTTCTTGAGCATGACCTTTTCCGAAAACCGGCGTCCACTTTTCGGGATCATGCGCTAACGCCCCAGATACACTTCGATGACACGCTCGTTGGACGACACCTGATCGAGGGTGCCCTCGGCCAGAACCGAGCCTTCATGCAAGCAAGTGACGCGCACACCGAGTTCGCGCACGAACGTCATGTCGTGCTCGACGACGACCACGGTCTTTTCCTTGTTGATCTCTTTCAGCAGTTCGGCGGTCTGATGCGTTTCCACATCGGTCATGCCCGCCACCGGCTCGTCGACCAAAAGCAATTTGGGATCTTGCGCCAGCAGCATGCCTATTTCGAGCCACTGCTTCTGCCCGTGCGACAGTGCGCCGGCAAGGCGTTCGCGCGAATCCTTCAACCGAATGGTTTCCAGCACCCGCTCGATCCGTTCGCTCTCGTCCGGCGTCTCGCGCCAGAACAAAGTCCCGCGCACGCGATGATCGACATTCAGCGCCAGCAGCAAATTCTCTTCGATGGTCTGGCTTTCGAACACGGTCGGCTTCTGGAATTTTCGGCCGATCCCCAGTTCGGCGATCTGCGTCTCATCAAGCCGCGTCAGGTCGGTCTTGCCGTCGAACAGGACATCGCCTTCGTCGGGCTTGGTCTTGCCGGTGATGATGTCCATCATCGTGGTCTTGCCGGCGCCGTTGGGACCGATGATCGCGCGCATCTCGCCCGGCGCAATGATCAGCGACAGATTGTTGATGGCGTGGAATCCGTCGAACGACACATGCACGCCGTCGAGGTAGAGCATGGCCGAGGTGGCGCGGGTGTCCATGACGTTCATGTGCTTACTCCGCCAAACTTGGTTTCGAGAGATCTGGTTTGGAGAGATCCGATTTGGTGACGCCGTCTTCCGCCGCAGCGCTCACCGCGTTGGCATCGATCTGGTCCTGCCGCCTGCTCCACCAATCCCTGACGGTGCCGACAATTCCCTTGGGCAGCAGCAGCGTCACCAGAATGAACATCGCACCCAGCATGAACAGCCAGTACGGCGCGAGCACCCCGGAGGTGAACACCGTCTTTGCGTAGTTGACGACGACGGCGCCGAGGGCTGCACCGATCAGCGTGCCCCGCCCGCCGACGGCGACCCAGATGACGGCCTCGATCGAATTGCCGGGCGCGAACTCGCCCGGATTGATGATGCCAACCTGCGGCACATACAGCGCACCCGCGACACCCGCCATGCAGGCCGACAGCGTGAACACGAACAGCTTGTAGGATTCGACGCGGTAGCCGAGAAAGCGCGTGCGCGATTCCGCATCTCGGATCGCGACCAGCACCTTGCCGAGCTTCGACGTCACCACCGCGCGGCAAATCAGGAACGCCACCGCCAGCGCGACACATGACAGGATGAACAGCGTGGCGCGCGTGCCCTGCGACTGGATGTTAAATCCGAGAATGTCCTTGAAGTCGGTCAGGCCGTTGTTGCCGCCGAATCCGAAATCGTTGCGGAAGAACGCCAGCAGCAGTGCGTAGGTCATCGCCTGCGTGATGATCGACAGATACACGCCGGTCACTCTTGAACGAAACGCCAGCCAGCCGAAGCAGAACGCCAGCAGCCCCGGCACCAGAAGCACCATTAAGGCCGCGAACCAGAACATGTCGAAGCCGTACCAGTACCACGGCAGCGCCTTGTAATTCAGGAACACCATGAAGTCCGGCAGCACCGGATTGCCGTAGACGCCGCGCGAGCCGATCTGCCGCATCAGGTACATGCCCATCGCATAGCCGCCGAGCGCGAAGAACGCGCCGTGACCGAGCGAGAGAATGCCGCAATAACCCCAGATCAGATCGATGGAGAGCGCGAGGATCGCGTAGCAGAGATACTTACCGAACAGCGCCACCAGATAGGTCGGCACCTGCAACGGCGAAGATTCCGGCAGCAACAGGTTCGACAGCGGCACGAGAATGCCGACGGCTGCGACGATCAGCAGGAAGACGGTCGCGCTCTTGTTGAGCGAGCGGGTGAGAAAATACGGCGTCATGCTTCCACCGACCGGCCCTTGAGCGCGAACAGGCCGCGCGGCCGCTTCTGGATGAACAGGATGATGAGCACCAGAATGGCGATCTTGCCGAGCACGGCGCCCGCGACAGGTTCGAGGAACTTGTTCGCCATGCCCAGCGTCAGCGCGCCGACCAGCGTGCCCCAGAGATTGCCGACCCCGCCGAACACCACCACCATGAAGGAGTCGATGATGTAGCTCTGGCCGAGATTGGGGCTGACGTTGTCGATCTGCGACAAGGCCACGCCCGCGATACCGGCGATGCCCGATCCGAGACCGAAGGTCAGCGCATCGACCCGCGAGGTCGCAATGCCCATGGACGCTGCCATGCGGCGGTTTTGGGTGACGGCGCGCATCTCAAGCCCGAGACTGGTGAAGCGCAGCATGGCAAGCAGAATGAAGAACACCGCGATGGTGAAAACGACGATCCACAGCCGGTTGTAGGTGATGGTCATCTGACCGATCTCGAACGCGCCGCTCATCCATGACGGATTGCCAACCTCGCGATTGGTCGGTCCGAACATGGTCCGCACCGCTTGCTGCAGCACCAGCGACAGGCCCCATGTCGCCAGCAATGTCTCCAGCGGACGGCCGTAAAGGAAACGGATGATGCTGCGCTCGATTGCGACGCCAATCAGGCCTGCGACGAGGAACGCCAGTGGCACCGCGATCAGCAGCGAGTAGTCGAACAGGCCCGGATAGCTGGTGCGG
>CALRLJ020000074.1:0-11806 GCA_943368635.1 Sediminibacterium ginsengisoli
GATCCATGTCACCTTTACCGATGTCGATCTCACTGATGTAGGCCACACGGCTTCCATCACGACTGTCACCACCACAGGGATAACGACAGGTCTGTCACTGAACTCGATGCAACTGATCGCGCTGACGACGCTCGGCACGGTGACCAAGGCGAGCGGGTCTTCCACCGGATCGGTGGATGTCGGCTTCTCCGCGACCTCGACCGCGTTCGATTATCTCGCGGCCAACGAACAACTGACGCTGACCTACACCATCGCCATCAACGATGGTGACGGCGGTATAACGCCGAAGACATTCAGCATCACCATTACCGGCACCAATGACGTGCCGGTGATCGCTGGCGTTGCGACGGGATCCGTGACCGAGGATGCCGCGCTTGCCGGCAACAATCTCGTGACCAACGGCACGCTGACCATCATTGACGCCGATCACGACCAGTCGTCATTTGTTGCGCAGACCGCCACTGCGGGCGACAACGGCTATGGCACGTTCACGCTCGATACATCGGGACACTGGACATACACGGCGAATAACAATCAGACAGCGATTCAGCAGCTTGGCGATGGCCAAAGCCTGACGGACACATTCACCGTGCATTCGCTGGATGGAACGGCCGATCAGGTCGTGACGGTCACAATTCACGGCACGAATGACGTCCCGACGGTAACCGCACCGCTGACTCTTGCCACGACTGAGGGTAACGCGCCGGTCGTGAGGGATTTGCTTGCAGGCGCCTCGGACGTTGACAGCGGCGAAACCGCAACCTTGAGCGTCACGAATATCCGCTACGCGATCGATGGCGGACTGGAGAGCACGACGATACCCCACGGGATTACATTCCCGGACGCGCACACGATCAATATCGATGCAGCCGGTATCCAACATATCCCGGCCGGCGTGACGGAGACCATCGTCGTCAGTTACGACATTCAGGACATTCATGGCGCGACGGTCGCACAGACCGAGACGATCACGATCATCGGTGTCAACGATCGGCCAGAACTTTCGGCAGGCACGAATTTTACGACGATCACGGAAGATCAAACGACCAATTCGGGTCAGTTTGTCAGTTCATTCGCGACAGGGATCACCGACCCGGACGACGGCGCTGTTAAAGGCATCGCCATCACCGGCTCATCCAGTCAGAACGGACATTGGGAATATTCGATCAACAACGGCACCAGCTGGACGGCGTTCGGCCCATATTCGACGTCGTCCGGATTGCTCCTCGCGCTCGACGACAAGGTACGGTTCGTTCCGGACGGAAACCATGGCGGCTCGGACACGCTGACCTACGTCGCCTGGGACCAAACCTCCACGGCCATACATGGTCAGACCACACCTATCACCGGTGGACTGCATTCTGATCCATTCTCGTTTGGCCCCGGTCAGACGGCGACGTTGACTGTTACCGACGTCAACGATGCGCCGGTGATGAATAGCGACAGTCTTTTGGCGACCGAACTTGGCGATGGCGGCGTGACGCATCCCGATGGAACGACGCAGGTCTCCGGTGTGCTGTTATCCGATCCGGATGAAACCGGAAACCTGACTTTTTCGGCGGTAGCAGATCACGGGACGGTGACAAAGGCCGATGGCATCACCGCGCTCGATGCCCCCGGCGGGGTGAGCGAGTCACTCGTCAATATCAACGGCATTCTCTCCAACGGATTCATCTACACGCCCGATAATTTGGCACCAACCGATCACGTCCTGTTGACGGTTACTGACAGCCACGGTGTGAGCGATACCCTGAATCTTGTTTTCAATCAGTCCGGGACAAGCGGCGCAACACTGATCGGCACTGAGGGGAAGGACATCTTCTTCGCGACGGGTTCGCCAGACACGTTTGTTTTCGCCCCGAACTCAAATCACGACATCATCATGGGCGGGTTTGCAGCAGGCATCGACAAGATCGATCTTCAGGCGCTTACGTCATACGATACGGCGGCGCTCACCGCGTTGCTGGACACGGCAGACCATACCGGCGGCGATACATTACTGCATCTGAACGGCACCACGGATACCCTGCTGTTGAAGGGGGTCGCCACGCTGAACGCAAGCGATTTCATCCTGCACGCGTGATGCCCGGAAGGGACGGAAACATTAACTTCGATCATGTTTCCGGCTGCAATAAATGCCCGTGGCATGGCATGATAAACCGGACGCCACGCCCGCTTTGACAAGCTCCGGATTGGCGTCCCGACAGCAGCCGAACAGCCAGGTATCGATGCAGCCCGCGAAGACATCACATCAGGGTTATTCACCCCGGTCCGAGCTGGGTGCGGCGCTGCGCGCTTGCCGCAGCGCCTTCATCGGCGTCGGCGTGATGAGCTTCGTGATCAACATCCTTTATCTGACCGGCTCCTTCTTCATGCTGGAAGTCTACGACCGGGTGCTGCCGAGCCGCAGCATTCCGACGCTGGTCGGCCTGATCGTGCTGGCGGGCGGTCTCTATGTCGTTCAGGGCATTCTCGACCTGATCCGCGGCCGCATCCTGATCCGGATCGGATCGACACTGGACGAAATGCTCAGTCGCCGCGTCTACGACATCGTGGTGCGAATGCCGCTGGTGATCGGCAACCGCAGCGAGGGCCTTCAGCCGCTGCGCGATCTCGATAACGTCCGGTCGTTCCTGTCGGGTATGGGGCCGGGTGCGCTGTTCGACCTGCCATGGCTGCCGCTCTATCTCGCGATCTGTTTCGCCTTCCATCCTTTGATCGGCACGACCGCGCTGGTCGGCGCTATTTTCCTGATCGCACTGACAGTCCTGACCGAGTATCTCACGCACGAACCGATGAAGCGCTCCACGGGCCTTGCCATGCGGCGTCAGGATCTTGCGCTCGCAAGCCGCCGGAATGCCGAGGTGCTTGCCGCCATGGGCATGGCCGGCCGCGTCGGCAAGAGTTGGGAAAGCTCGAACCGCGATTATCTTGCGAGCAACCAGCGGGCGAGTGACGTCGCGGGCGGCCTCGGCGCCATCGCCAAGGTGATGCGCATGATGCTGCAGTCCGCCGTGCTCGGCGTCGGCGCGTATCTGGTCATCAACCAGCAGGCGACTGCGGGCATCATTATTGCCGGCTCGATCCTCAGCGCGCGGGCGCTGGCGCCGGTCGATCTCGCCATCGCGCACTGGAAGGGCTTCGTCGCTGCGCGGCAAAGCTGGCATCGGCTTAACAAATTGCTGGGTATGTTGCCCGAGCAGGACGCGCCTACGCTGCTGGAAGCACCCGTCAACAAGCTTTCCGTCGAGTCGCTCACCGTTAGCCCCCCCGGCGAACAGAAAGCTGTCGTGCAGGACATCACCTTCGCAATCGAGGCAGGGCAGGCTGTCGGCATCATCGGCCCCAGCGGTTCCGGCAAGTCATCGCTGGTGCGGGCGCTGGTCGGCGTCTGGCAGCCGTTGCGCGGCAAGGTGCGGCTCGATGGTGCGGCGCTCGATCAATGGTCGCCGGAAATCCTCGGCCGACACATCGGTTACCTGCCGCAGGATGTCGAACTGTTCGCTGGAACCATCGCCCAGAACATTTCCCGCTTCGAGGAAAAGGCGTCTCCGGACGGCATCATCGCTGCTGCAAGGGAAGCGCGCGTTCACGACCTCATCATCGGCATGCGAGACGGCTACGACACCCAGATCGGCGATCAGGGCAGCGTGCTTTCGGCCGGACAGGCGCAACGCATTGCGCTCGCGCGGGCCCTCTACGGCAATCCATTCCTTCTAGTGCTGGACGAGCCGAACTCGAATCTCGACAGCGAGGGTGATGTCGCGCTGAATAAAGCCATCCTCGCGGTTCGCGCGCGAGGTGGCGTGGTGGTGGTGGTCGCCCATCGTCCGATCGGCATCGAGAGTGTCGATCTTGTTCTGGTTATGAAGGACGGGCGGGTTCAGGCATTCGGCCCGAAGGAAGCTGTTCTCGGTCAGGTGTTGCAGCGTCCTGCCGTGCCGCCAGCGATCAAGATCGTGTCCGACAAGGGAGGAGCGCAACCATGAAGCCGAGCCTCGCTGGGACCGAAGGCACCATCCGCCGCATCCTGAAGGCGCTGTTTTCGCCGCTGGAGCGTCTTTCCATCTTCAAGAGTCTCGATCAGCCGGGATCGCGCAGGTCGATCCGCTTTCATCTGATCGTGGGCCTCGTGGTCGTTACATTCCTGACCTGCGGAATCGGCGGTTGGGCATCCACCGCGCAGATTTCCGGCGCGTTGATCGCGCCCGGCTCCATCGTGGTCGATTCCAACGTCAAAAAGGTGCAGCACCCGACCGGCGGTGTCGTCGGCGAGGTGAGGGCGCGCGACGGCGACCGCGTCAAGGCGGGGGACATCGTGGTGCGTCTCGACGACACGGTGACAAAGGCAAGCCTTGCGATTGTCACCAAGGGCCTCAACGGGCTTCTGGCGCGGCGCGCGCGGTTGCTGGCCGAACAGGAAGGTCTGGACCGCATCACGTTTCCTCCGGAACTGATGGACTATTTTTCCGATCCGGAGGTGCGATCGCTGATCGGAAACGAGGTCAAGCTGTTTCAGGTGCGCTCATCCGGCAGGGTCAATCAAAAGGCACAGCTCAAGGAGCGTATCGCGCAGCTCAGGGAAGAGATCGGCGGCCTTGAGGCGCAAGAGAACGCCAAGTCGCGCGAGATCGAGCTGATTCAGAAGGAGCTTGTCGGCGTCCGCGATCTGTTCGCCAAGAATCTGGTGCAGATTTCACGGCTGACGGTGCTTGAGCGGGATGCCGCGCGGCTGGACGGCGACCGTGCGCAGTTTATCGCCCAGAAGGCTCAGGCGAAGGGCAAGATCACCGAAACCGAACTTCAGATCATTCAGATCGACAAGGATCTCTCCAGCGAGGTCTCCAAGGAGATGCGCGAGATCAATGACAAGATCGGTGAGTTTGTCGAGCGCAAGGTGACTGCGGAGGATCAGCTTCGCCGTATCGACATTCGTGCGCCGCAGGACGGCATGGTGCTTCAGTCGACGGTTCACACCGTCGGCGGTGTCATCACCGCCGGCGATGCGATCATGCTGATCGTGCCGGAATCCGACAATCTGTCCGTCGAAGCCAAGGTCAATCCGCAGGACATCGATCAGTTGCGGATCGGACAAAAGACGCTGCTGCGGCTGTCGGCCTTCAATCAGCGCACAACACCGGAACTGAACGGGACGATCAGCCGCATTTCGCCCGACACCACCACCGATCAGCGCACCGGCCAAAGCTATTACACCATCCGCGTGTCGCTGCCGCCGCAGGAGGTGGCGCGGCTCGGGGATGTCAAACTGATCCCCGGCATGCCGGTCGAGGCTTTTGTGCAGACCGGCGAGCGCACCATGATATCCTATCTCGCAAAGCCGCTGAGCGACCAGCTCATGCGGGCATTCCGCGAAAAGTGACGGGTATCGGTTAGCAATATGGTTGGGGCGGTCCTCAAATCGGTGTTCCGTTTGTTCGCACGCGTCCGGCTTTACGCACGGTATTTCGGCTACGCGCGGCTGTTGTGTATTCTGCTGCTGTTCGCGTTGCTCGGTATCCGCATCGCAGATCCGTTGCCGCTTGAGGAACTGCGCGTCCGCACCTTCGATGCGTATCAGATCATCCAGCCGCGCAAGACCACGCAACGTCCCGTCGTTATCATCGACATCGACGAAAAGAGCCTCGCCAAATTCGGGCAATGGCCGTGGCCGCGCACGCGTGTCGCCGATCTCGTCAAGCGGCTGACCGATCTTGGCGCCGCTGCTATCGCCTTCGATATTGTCTTTGCCGAGCAGGACCGACTCTCGCCGGGCATTGCCGCCGATGTATTCCGCGATCTGGATGAAGAAAGCCGGGTGAAATTGCGGGCATTGCCGAGCAACGATCAGGTGCTTGCCGACGTGTTGCGAAAGTCGCCTGCCGTCCTCGGCGAGTCCGGCCTGCCGAAATTTGTGCCGCAGCCGGAATTGAAACTGCCGCTGACCGGGCTTGCGACGCTGGGTGGCGATCCGCGGCCGTTCCTGTTGCAATTTCCGGGTCTGCTTCGCAACATTCCGGTTCTTGAGGAGGCCGCTCCCGGACGCGGCCTGTTCACGATTCGCACCGAGCGTGACGGCATTGTCCGCCGCGTCCCGATGATCATGCTGGCGCAGGGCGAATTGATGCCTTCGCTGACGTTCGAGATGCTGCGTATCGTCACCAAGTCCGACACCATTCTGGTCAAGTCGGACGAAGCCGGTATCAAGAGCGTGGCGGTGCCGGGATTCGAAGTCCCCACCGACCGCAACGGCCAGCTCTGGGTGCATTTCGCCAAGCACGACGCGGCGCGTTACGTATCGGCGGCCGATGTGCTGGATGGCAAGGTCGGCCCCGACACAATTTCACGCAAGCTGATCCTGATCGGCACTTCGGCAGTCGGGTTGCTGGACGTGAAGACCACACCGCTCGATCCCGTGATGCCGGGTGTCGAAGTCCATGCGCAAGTTCTCGAGAGCGCTTTGACCCGCTCGGTGCTGTCGCAGCCGAACTATGCGGTCGGTGCGGAGTTACTGGCCGCAGTTCTTTTCGCGGTTGCGATCATCTGGCTTGCGCCAATTCTCAGCGCCATCATGCTTCTGATATTCGGCGCCGTCATCGTCAGTATCATGGTCGCCACGTCCTGGTACTTCTTTTCGGAACATAGGCTTCTGCTTGATTTCACGTTCCCGTTGATTGCGAGCACTGCGATTTATCTGGTTCTGGTGTTCAGCAGCTATTTCCGCGAACAGGCGCAGCGCCGTAGGATTCGATCCGCCTTCGGTCAATACCTGTCGCCAGCGCTTGTCGAGCAATTGGCCCAGTCACCGGAAAAGCTCGTTCTCGGCGGCGAGGAGCGGGACATGACCATTATGTTCAGCGACGTGCGTGGCTTCACCGCGATTTCGGAATCCTTCAAGCAGGATCCGCAGGGCCTGACTTCGCTGATGAATCGTTTTCTGACCCCGCTGACGAATGCAATTCTCGACCGCAAGGGTACCATCGATAAATATATGGGCGACGCGATCATGGCGTTCTGGAATGCGCCACTGAGCGATCAGGAGCATCAGATCAACGCCTGCAATGCAGCCCTCGACATGATCGATCGCATCGAGGTGCTGAACGTCGAACGCGCGCGCGAAGCGAAAGAGACCGGCAAGCCGTTCATCCCGATGCATGTCGGTATCGGCTTGAACACGGGAACCTGCGTGGTCGGGAACATGGGATCCAACTTGCGGTTCGACTATTCGGTGCTGGGCGACAGCGTGAATCTCGCGTCCCGGCTCGAGGGACAGTCGAAGTCGTATGGCGTGCCGATCATCGCAGGGTCGGCGACGGCGCTGGCGGCGAAAGACAAGTTCGCGATTCTCGAACTCGACTTCATCACGGTGAAGGGCAAGAAGGAGCCCGAAGTGATCTATGCGATCACCGGACGGGAAGATGTCGCGCAATCGGGCCAATTTCAGCGCTTGCGCAATCTCAGCATTGAAATGCTGTCCTGCTATCGCAGCCGCGACTGGGATGGCGCGCTCGCTGCAATCGCCAAGGGCCGCATTGCCGACGAGGCCCGGATGTTCAATGCGCTCTACGACCTTTATTCCGAGCGGATCGAGACTTTCCAGAAGACGCCGCCGCCGGACGACTGGAACGGCGTTTTTGCGCTGACAACCAAATAAGGTGAGGCTCGAGGTTGCCGCTATCGTCCACATCGCCGTCTGGCAAGCCATTTTTTTGGCGATAGACGGGCGGTATCATATTGGTGACGGCGACCGCCGTGTGCGATCCTGTTGACAGATTCATTGAGTTTTTTCATGTCGACCACAATGTCCGTGCGGTTCTGGGGTGTTCGTGGGAGCATTCCTTGTCCAGGCCCAAACACCGTGCGCTACGGCGGCAATACGTCATGCGTCGAGGTTCGCTGCGGGGAGCATCGCCTGATTTTCGACGCCGGGTCGGGCCTGCGGATGCTTGGCAATGCCCTCGCCGATGAAACCGCCCATGTCGACATCAATTTGTTTTTGAGTCACTGCCACATCGACCACCTGATCGGTCTTCCGTTCTTCGCGCCAGCTTTCGTCAAAGGAAACCGGCTCCATTTGTGGGCCGGCAATGTGCAACCAGCCGGGGGCATCAAGGAAACCGTGCGGAAGCTTTTGAGCTATCCGCTGTTTCCGATCGAGATCGAAGCGGCGCAAGGCACGATCGAATTCTCGGATTTTGCGCCCGGCCAGACGTTGACGCCGTGTCCGGGAGTTAAGGTTTACACGGCGGCGCTGAATCATCCCGGTGGCGCGACCGGGTACCGTGTCGAATTCGGCGGGCAGGCTTTCGCCTATATCACCGACACCGAACTCTGCGCGGACGCTATCGACCCGGCATTGCTGGAATTGGCCCGTGGCGCGGCTCTTGTCGTTATCGATACGACATACACCGATGAGGAACTGCCCGAACATGTCGGCTGGGGACACTCAAGCTGGCAACAGGCCGTCCGGCTTGCCGATGAGGCCGGTGTCCGGACGCTCTGCCTGTTCCATCACGACCCCGAACACGACGACGACGAGATGGATCGCATCGCCGCGGCCGCAGCCAAGGCGCGGGCAGGGACCATCGTCGCCAGGGAAGGCCAATCCATCGAAATTTGAGCAGCGCGGCACCTGCGCTATCGGCACCGCCCAACGGTAAGGTGGTGGTTCCTCACAACGAGATTTAACGCCTGATTGCCGGCGTCAGAGGCCAGAACCGTTGTTCCGCAAGGCGTGGAACGGCATAATACGCGTCAAGAACCCTTCAGCATCAGGTCGATTCCCATGGATATGTCAGGTCTCGTTTCCGGAGCCGGCGGGTTCATCGCGTCCGCCTTCGTGGTGGCGGGTTACACGATGCGGACGATGATCCCGCTCCGTATCTTCGGCATCCTGACCAACGTCGTGCTGATCGTGTTTTCGGTCATGCATCATCATTATCCGGTGATGGTGCTGCACATGATCCTGCTGCCGTTGAACGTCTACCGGCTGCGTGAAATGCTGCTGTTGGTCCGCGAGGTCAAGAAGTCGGTCAACAGCGATCTGTCGATGGCATGGCTGAAGCCGTTCATGACGGAGCGGAAGTGCAAGACAGGCGAGGTGCTGTTCTACAAGTTCGAACCGGCTGAAGAGATGTTCTACATCGTCAGCGGGCGCTTTCGGCTGGTGGAATCGGGCATCGAACTTCCGGTCGGCGCCATCGTCGGCGAACTCGGAATGCTGTCGCCGTCGAACAAGCGGACCCAGACGCTCGAATGTCTCGAAGGCGGGCTGGTGCTCAGTGTCACCTACGCAAAGGTGCAGGAGCTTTATGTCCAGAATCCGGAGTTTGGATTCTATTTCCTGCGGCTGGTCAGTGCGCGCCTGTTTCAGAATGTCGGAAAGCTCGAGGCCCAGCTCGCCGAAAGCAGCGCTCAGGCGTCGTCATGAAAATACGCGTCAAGGTTCCGCCATCGCCGTTCCGGCTGCTCAAGGAGCGCTATTTCGGCGAGGAAACGCGCAATCCACGGGTGGCCCGCGCGGCACTTGCGCGACTGTCGCCGCAGTTGCCTGCCGATGTCGCGCCTATTGTGAGCGAAGCGGTCCACTCTCTGATCGACTATCAGGATCCGGACTACGCGTTGGCCTATCTCGATCGGATCAGCCGTTATGTCGGTCCAGTTGGTGTCACGGTGCCGAATCTTGGCGAACTCGCGCAGTTGCTGTCGGACCGGATGCACTTCGAGGATCCGATCCGCGTCGCGCAACTCAAACTGTCCGAGGCCGGCGGCGTCAATGCCGAGCCGAATGCCTCGTCCATCGACAGGGTGGAGCGATTTCGCTGGGATGAAGTGATCCCGATGCTTCCGCCTAAAGCGGCGGCCCCCGCGCTGGATATCTTCAAACGGCTGCGGCTGGCACGGCTGTCGCGCCGGTCCGTCACGCTGCGATTCAGCTCCACTGGCCGGTTCGCGCTTCGCAAGCTGAAATGGCTGGCTGCGCTGCGGATCACACGGCCATTTTCCGAACGCTTCAAACTGGAGCGCGTGTGGGTTGAGCGCTGGCTTCATATGGTCGATCGCAGCCTGGTCAAACAGCCGGAAGCGACGATCGCGATCGTGCAAACCGCCAATCTCATCCGGGGGCACGGTGACGCCTATCAAAACGGTCTGGCCCAGTGGAATGTCATTATCGATGGTCTGGTCAAACCGACATGCGATGGGGATCTGCCACTTCCGGCACTCGGAAATGCCATTCAGGAGGCCCGCGATGCGGCGATCGGAGAGCAGGCCCAGAACCGTCTGCTGAACACCGTGGAGCAATTGAGACTGCGGGCCTTGGCGCACGGATGATATGTGAAGGTTTTTTGGAAAATGCATGGCTAACAGCGATGGGTGGGCCGATGGCCTATCGTTAAAAACTGCATTAGAGTTGCAACTGAACGCATGGTGCCCGGCATGATTTCGCCGCGAGATGCATGCGCAATAGAGGATATTAGACGATGAAATTTCGCGGATTCTGTCTCGGACTTCTTTCGGTTCTCGCGTTGACCGTATTTTCCGGCATCACCGATGCGCGTGCTGCGGATGAGATCAAGCTCAGCAGCAACCAGCGGATTGCCTGCGGTCGCGGGCTTAACGCCGGCAAGCTTCAGAACATCACTTGCAAATCGTACGCCTACATTTTCAATACACGGACGTCTGAATTCTATCGATGCCAGGTGAGCGTCGGCGTGACCCGCGACAACAAGGAAGTTCTCAAGGTCGATACCGACGGTGCCTGCAAACTGAAGGCGCGCATATTCCCCACCGATTCGACTTACGCATTCGACGCCACCGAAACCGAGCCGCCGAACACGAATTCGTTCTTCGGATCGGGCGGGACCGCGATCTGGGTCAGCGACAGCACCAAACTCAGCGCCAAGGGATGCATCCTGCTTGGCGTGGGCGTGGGGCCGGATGTCCTGAAATGCGTGGACATGACTTTCGACAAATAGGTTCGGACTACTCGCTGTTAACGCCGCCGCGGCTTGCACCCCCTGCAATTCGCGGCGGTATGGTGTCGGCCGACCAGCCTGTTTTAGTTCTTTAGAACCAAGGCCAGAACGACCAATCCGACGACGACGGCGATACCGATCACCCAGGTCGAGAGGCGGACGTCGCTTTTCAGTTCGCGGGTCGCTTCGTTCTCGGCTATTTCGAGGTTGCGTTTCCGATTGTCGTTCTCGGGGTCACTCACGGCTTCTCCTGACTTTGACGGGATACTAAAGCACGATCCTCCGGTCCGCAGTCCGGAGGAACCACGCCAGCAGTGTACGCGCTACAGCGTTCAATCCGCAAAGAGCAAAGCAGAGGGTGGCGGCGGCCCATGACAGGCCCGTGGCGTTTTCCTTCGGCTTGCGCGCAGTTCGATCCTGGCATTAAACGAGATTTGCTCTGGATTGGCATGGTCTTGCAAGGAGCGCCGAAGGCTCCGATCCGGGGCGGTCTCTGAACTGTGATCGCGGAACGCACCGGCCGCCTTGAGCGGGAGGGGGTGTTGGGATTTCATGCGGTCAAAGAAAGAATCGAGGATTGAGATGACTTATCCGTACCGCATCATGCTGGCGCTCGCAGCGTTCTTCGTGATGGAGCAGGCTCCGGCGCAAGCGACCGATTATCCCTATTGCATGACCTACGTTCAGGGATGGAGCGGCGCAATCGAGCAATGCGACTACACGACGATGGCGCAATGTCAGGCCAGCACCGGCGGCTTGAACGGGACATGCGCGCCCAACTGGAGACTTGCGCAAAGCCGCAGCGCTTACCCGGACGCGATCGAACCGGGGAC
>CALRLJ020000075.1:0-11657 GCA_943368635.1 Sediminibacterium ginsengisoli
GCCAACGCACTGTCGCTGGCCGTGCCGTTGGGCGGCATTGCGGGCGCGCTGCTCTCGGTCGGCGCGCTGGTCGCCATTGCCGGACGCCGCGCATCGCTGACGGTGACCCTGCTGGCCGGTCTTGCCCTCGCAAGTCTTGCGGGTGCAGCCATCGCGCTTATCCTCAATCTCGCGCCCAATCCCTACATCGCACTGGAGATCGCATTCTGGCTGCTCGGCTCGCTGCGGGACCGCAGCATGGAGCATGTCTGGCTTGCCGCACCGTTCATGGTTGCAAGCTGGTTCGTGCTGGCGCTCAACGCTTCTGCGTTTCGTGCGCTGACCCTCGGTGAGGACGCTGCGGCCTCGCTCGGCGTCAATGTCGAACGAACCCGCGTGCTGGTCGTGATCGGAGTTGCGCTCGGCGTCGGCGCAGCCGTCTCTGTGGCCGGTGCGATTTCGTTCGTGGGTCTGGTCGCACCGCATCTGGTGCGGCGGTTTTACGGCTCCGATCCCGCGCGCGTGCTGCTGCCTGCCTCGCTGGCCGGCGCAGCGCTCCTGATGGCCGCCGATATTACGGTGCGTCTGATTCCTGCCGTCATCGAGATCAAGATCGGCGTGGTCACGGCGCTGATCGGCGTGCCGTTCTTTTTGGCGATGATCTTCCACGAGCGTCGCGCGCTGGAGGACAGCACGCAATGAAGCCGAACGAAAAGCCGCGCCTTGTTGCAAAGGACATCACGATCGTTCGCGGCGCTCGCCGGATTGTCGACGGTGCCGACCTGACGCTGAACGCCGGAGAACTCACGATTCTCGCCGGACCCAATGGTGCTGGCAAAACCACTCTGGCACGCGCCATGGCCGGCGTGATGAAAGCCGAGGGTTCAACCACCTTCGACGGCATCAGCCTGCGTGATCTCGCACCTCGCACCCGCGCACGCGCCATCTCCTATTTGCCGCAGGGACACGAGTTTCACTGGCCGATGCGGGTCGACAGCATCGTGGCATTGGGGCGCGAGCCACATGCCGATCCATTCTCGCAAACCTCGATCAAGGACCGGATCGCCATCGAGCGGGCCATCGAGGCGACCGCCGTCGGCGAGTTCTCATCGCGGCTGATCACCACGCTGTCGGGTGGTGAGCGCGCCCGCGTCGCCATCGCACGGGCGCTGGCCACCGAGGCCTCGGTGCTGATCGCCGACGAGCCGACCGCATCCCTCGATGAGCGCCATCAGCTCATCGTGATGGATCTGCTTCAGCGCATCGCCCATCAGGGAACGGCCGTGCTTGCCATCATCCACGATCTGGCTTTGGCGATGCGGTTTGCCGATCGTGTCGTCGTCATGAACGAGGGCCGCATCGTCGCCAACGATACACCCGCGCTCGCGCTCACACCCGATCGCATTGCCGAGATTTTCGGCATTTCAGTCAACCGCGTCGAGACGCCGGATGGACCGCTGCTGCTGCCATCCCGCGCCCTGTAACTGCTTCAAGTTCCGGACAGCATGGTCCATGCGCGCGACAGTTTGCGTCTCGCAGCGGTCGCGCGGGTCGAAGGAGGAGGCGCATCGTCCTCGTCTTCCGGCAGCCGCAGGCCAACCACGCTGACCCGCGCGCCACCGATATGGCGAGCCACCAGCACAATCGAATCAAGCGGCAAGGTCGCACCGACGCGCGGCGCATGATCGAGATGAATATCGAAATAATCCGCCAGCGTCAGATGCGCATCGCTGGCTGCGACCGTGACACCATAAATATCGGCGACGTCCTTCAAGGTCACATCGCCGGGCATCATGAAATCGCCGAGCAGATGCGGGTCGGGCGCTGCCACCGCAGGCATGTCGATAAAGAAGCGATCCAGCGCCTCGGCTTTCTCCGGCGGCGCCAGCAGATAGAGATAGTCGCCCTTGACCACCGGCTCGGCTTCGGCTGGCGACAGAATCCGCTCGTCGCGGATCACCAGCGTCGGCTTCGACCATGACGGGATCAACCCGCGTTTCAGGAACAGGCTGTTGGCGCGCACCGGATAACCGACGAGTTGCTGTTCAAGCTGCCCCGGCAGATCGAGTTCGACGCGGCGAGGCCCGCGATCCGCCCGAGGCAGCGCCACATGAAGCCGCCGCGCCGCCGCGCCGAGGGTCCAGCCCTGCAGCAACAGCGAGATGATGACGACAACGAAGGCCACATCGAAATAAAGCTGCGCGTTGGGCAGCCCGACCAGCATCGGGATCGAGGCCAGGAAGATCGCGACCGCCCCGCGCAGGCCGACCCACGCGATGAAGGTTCTCTCCCGCCAGTTGAACCGGAACGGAGCCAGGCAAAGAAATACCGCGATCGGCCGCGCCACCAGCATCAGCACCAGCGCCACGGCGACAGCCGGCAGCATCGTTGCCAGCGTGCGCTCGGGCGAAACCAGCAGACCGAGCAAAACGAACATCACGATCTGCGCCAGCCATGTCGCGGCATCGAGAAAAGCCACAACGGAATTGTGCGCGCGGGTCGGACGATTGCCGATGATCATGCCGGCGAGATAGACCGCAAGGAATCCAGACGCGTGCGAGATCTGGGCCATCCCGAAAATCACCAGCGCGGCCGTCGTCACGAAAGGCGCGTGCAACCCCTGCGGCAAGGCGACGCGATTGAGTGCAAAGACCACAAGCCAGCCGCCGACGGCTCCGAAAAGCACACCCAGAACGGTCTCGCGAACGAATTGAAGAAGGACATGCGCCGACGAACTTTGCCCGACCGACAGAAATTCCACCAGCATCAGCGTCAGAAAAATCGCAAACGGATCGTTGGTGCCGGATTCCACCTCAAGGGTCGCGCCGACGCGCGGACGCAGGCGCAAACCCTGACTGTGAACCAGCAGAAACACGGCGGCGGCGTCGGTGGAGGCCACCACCGCGCCGACCAGCAGCGCCTCGGTCCAGCCGACATCGAGTGCATATTTGGCGACCGGAGCGGTGATCAGTGCCGTCAACAGCACACCGGCGGTCGCCAGAACCGCTGACGGGGCCAGAACGGCGCGAATGCTCTGAAACCGGGTCTTCAGCCCGCCGTCGAACAGAATCAGCGCCAGCGCCACCGAGCCGACAAGATATGCGGTCCTTACGTCGTCGAAACGAAGCCCGCCGGGACCGCTTTCGCCCGCAGCGATACCGACAAACAGGAAGACCAGCAGTAACGGGGCACCGAAGCGCAGCGCCAACAGGCTCGACAGGATGCCTGCCATCACGAGAACCGCGCCGAGCAGAATGGCAATGCTGACCGAGTCGAGGGATGCCATTAGCTGTGTGTGTCTCCGTCTATCCGGACCCAGTCCGAAATCCCTGCATTTGCATGAATATCGTCGCAGCCGCCCAACGCCAAACGATTTGTCGCCGTGATCGCGGATGCAGCCGATTTTCAGGCATTCAGTCGTCACCGCTCCGGATTCTCACACACAGATCGCGGCGGAATGTGGGAATCTGACAGGATGACCGAATCGAATTCGGCACCGAAGCCGCGATTAAACGCGAGGCGATCAACCTGGCCTCATAGCAAGGTGGGTTGCCGATGGACCGGAATGATATTCAGCATGCGCTTTGCCAGTGAACTGGTCCCGGCAACCCTGATCCGGCGCTACAAGCGCTTCCTCGCCGATGTTGAACTGGCCGACGGCAGTACAATCACCGCGCACGTAGCCAATCCCGGCGCCATGACCGGCCTCCAGACCGAGGGCGCGCGGGTCTGGCTGTCGAAATCATCAAATCTTGCGCGCAAGCTGCCTTATTCTTGGGAACTGATCGAGGTGGATTTCGGCAGCGGCTCTGAGCTGACCGGCGTGAACACCATGCATCCGAATCCGATCGTGGCCGAAGCGCTTGCGAACGGCACGATCCCCGAATTGGCGGGTTATGCAACCATCCGCCGCGAAGTGAAATATGGCCGCACCATTAACGGAAAAGGCTCACGGATCGATTTCCTGCTGGAAGATCCCTCGCGCCTGCCCTGCTATGTCGAGGTCAAGAATGTGCATCTGATGCGTAGCGAAGGCATCGCGGAGTTTCCGGATTCGGTGACGGCGCGCGGCGCCAAGCATCTCGATGAGCTGGCCGAAATGGCGGCTGCCGGCGCCCGCGCGGTGATGCTGTTCGTGATCCAGATCGGCTCTGCCCGCTCATTCGCGCTCGCCCGCGACATCGACCCGGCTTACGCCCGCGCTTTCGACAGGGCACGCTTGTCCGGGGTCGAGACCCTGGCATGGACATGCGATCTCACCCGTCAGCAGATCAAACTGGCGCAACCTGTTCCGGTCGAGCCCTGAAAGCCGAAAATAAGCCCTGAAAACAAGGATTGGCAGCCAAGCTTAACCCGCCGCTTGCACTGGGTGCTGCATCCACTAAATTGAGGGACAGCATCACTAATTCCCTCCATTTGAAGCCAGATTCCTCATGAACTACGTCGAAGCCACCGAAACCTCACTGCGCAAGACCGGTCAGATCAAACTGCACGGTCCGCAGGCCTTTGCCGGCATGCGCAAGGCGGGAGCGCTGGTCGCGCGATGTCTCGATGAACTGGCCGCCATCGTTAGGCCGGGCATTTTCACCTCGCAGATCGACGATTTCGTCCGGAAATTCGCTTTCGAAAACAAGTCCTATCCAGCGACGCTGATGTATCGCGGCTACCGTTATTCAACCTGCACCTCGATCAACCATGTGGTTTGCCACGGCATGCCCGGCGACCGTCCGCTCAAGGAAGGCGACATCGTCAACGTGGACGTGACGATGATCGTCGACGGCTGGTATGGCGATTCCAGCCGGATGTACGCCATCGGCGAAATTTCACGCCGCGCGGAGCGGCTGATCGACGTAACCTATGAAGCGATGATGCGCGGCATTGCTGCCGTTAAGCCGGGCGCCACCACCGGCGACATCGGCCACGCCATCCAGAGCTTCGTCGAACCGCAGCAGATGAGCGTGGTGCGCGATTTCTGCGGCCATGGTTTGGGGCGAATGTTTCACGACGAGCCGAACATCATTCACGTCGGCCGCCCCGGCGAAGGCGTCGTGCTGCGGCCAGGCATGTTCTTCACCATCGAGCCGATGATCAATCTCGGCAAGCCGCATGTGAAGGTTCTGTCCGACGGCTGGACGGCGGTCACCCGCGACCGCTCGCTGTCTGCGCAGTTCGAGCACTCGGTCGGCGTGACCCAGGACGGTGTGGAAATCTTCACGCTCTCGCCCGGCAAGCTGGACAAGCCGCCCTACAAGGCATGATGCCTTGGCCTGCCGACCGAATGGACCTGTCGGTACATTCAGTGACGGCTCGCGTCTTTTGATGCCAGCATAAAGCCGGTTGCAAATGCGGCCGGGCGCGGCGATGCTCGCAGCATATTTGAGCACGCATTCCGATGCCCGCTAAATCCAGCGATCCGTCCGTTGCATCCGGCTTCTCCGAGGCGCCGCATTATCACGGCCATCGTGAGCGGCTGCGCGATCGCTTTCGCGACGCCGGTGCCGATGCGTTGAGCGACTACGAGCTGCTCGAAATGGTGTTGTTCCGTGCCCTGCCGCGGCGCGACGTCAAGCCTCTAGCGAAGGCGCTGATTGCGAAATTCGGATCGTTCGCCGAGGTGGTGCACGCGCCTGAATTGCGCCTGAAGGAAGTCAGCGGACTTGGCGATTCGGCGATCACCGAAATCAAGCTGATCGCGGCGACCGCAAGCCGGGTCGCCAAGGGACAGATCAACAAGCAGAAGACCGTTCTGTCGTCATGGTCCTCGGTGATGGAGTATTGTCGCGCGGCGATGGCCTTTGCCGACAAGGAGCAATTCCGGATCCTGTTTCTCGACAAGCGCAATCAGCTCATCGCAGATGAATTGCAGCAGGTCGGCACCATCGATCATACGCCGGTTTACCCCCGCGAAGTGGTCAAGCGCGCGCTCGAACTCTCCGCCACCGCGATCATTCTGGTGCACAACCATCCCTCCGGTGATCCGACGCCATCGACCGCTGATATCCAGATGACAAAATCGATCATGTCGATTTCAAGCCCGCTCGGGATTTCGGTGCACGATCACATCATCGTCGGGAAAAACGGCCACGCCAGCCTCAAGGGCCTGCGGCTGATCTAGGGCATGATCCCGAAAAGTGGAAACCGGTTTTCGGACAAGATCATGCTTGGAAAATTACGCGCTACTGCCGCATCAACAGCAGCGGATCAGCGCTGTCAGGCACGCGCCGCCACTGCGCATTGTCGTCGGCTTCAAAGCGCCAGATCTCGCCTTTCGCCGACAACAGCAGCAATTCGCCGCGTTCGATCCGCCACAGCGTCGGCGCAAAAGCTGTCACCATCGGGTCGCAGCGCGGCTTCAGGTACACCGCGAAATTCTCCGGCGACGTTTCGGTATTGGTCAGCGTCAGCCCGCAGATCGACTTGCCGCTTCCACGCACCATGGCCCAGTCGCCGATCAACTGATCGGCCGACTTCGACAGGGCACGGGCGGCCGCCAGATTCTGCAATAGATAGACGCCCTCTCCTTGCCGCAGGCCTTCGAAAATTCCGCTCTCGACCTCGGTCACATCGATGACCGATTGCCCCGCGGCATCCTGCAGGCGCACGATATCGAGGCCTTTCACGCTCCACGCCACGATGCTTTTGGTGAAAGGCAATGAATCACCGCAGCCCTTGTCGAGATCGAGCTTCAGACCTTGCGGGCCGGAATCGCCCTTGAGCGTGACGACACAGGTTTTGTCGCGGCCTGCCGTCGATAGTTCCCATTGTCCGATCATTTCGCTCGCAAGCGAGCGGGCATCCTGCGCCGCGACGTTCGATGCACCGAGGACGATCATGGCCACGGCGAGCAGGTAAAACTGCACGCCTCGCCACAGCCTCATGAATCCGGACTTCGCGACGCGAGCCATGGTCAGCGGCCCTTCACCGGCGTCTCGGCGATTGGCGTCAGTGGCGGCTTGCCTGCGAACCACAGCTTGAGATTATCCACCACGAGCTGATCCATCGCGTTGCGCGTGGTCACCGACGCGGAGGCGATATGCGGCAAGAGCACCACGTTCTGCATCGTCTTCAGGACATCCGGCACCTGCGGCTCGGCCGCGAACACATCGAGACCGGCGGCCATGATGGTGCCGTCCTTGAGCGCGGCAATCAGCGCATCTTCGTCCACCACCGATCCACGAGCGACGTTGATCAGAACACCGCGCGGCCCGAGCGCCTTGAGCACATCGGCATTGATCATCTTCGCGGTGGATGCGCCGCCCGGCGTGATGGCAATCAGCGTATCGACGTCCTTCGCCATTTCGATCAGGTTCGGATAGTGCTGGTGCGTGACGCCTTTGGCCGGGTTTCGCGAATGATAAACCACCGGCACCAGCGACGCATCGAGACGGCGCGCGATGGCCTGGCCGATGCGGCCCATGCCGACCATGCCAACCTTGCGGTCGCGCAGCGAGCCGGGACTCAACGGGAAAGCTTGCGTTGTCCAGTGCCCCGCGCGCAGATAGCGGTCCGCCTTGATGAATTCGCGCACCGTCGCGATGAGAAGACCGAGCGCGGTGTCCGCGACTTCCTCTGTCAGCACATCCGGCGTGTTGGTGACGATGATGTTGTGCCCGGCGGCGTATTTGGAATCGATATGGTCGTAACCAACCCCAAAGCTCGACACGATTTCGGTCTTTGGAAACCGCGCCAGCATCGCAGCGTCCGCCTGCACCAGCCCTGTCACCGCGACACCGCGAATACGCCCGGCAATATCCGGGGTCATGCGGCTCAGGTCACGCTGGTGCTCGAATTTGTGAAGCACGAAATTCGCGGGAAAACCTCCATCGATGACCGGCTTCGACGGACCGTAAACCAGCACATCGACCTTTTCCTGAGACCCATTCGCAGTCATTCAGCTTTCCTTTCCAAGCGCGCTTTCGTGCCAGCGTCGTAGCACAAGATATGAGGCCAGCGAGAGGCCCAAATAGATGACAATTCCGGCAATCGAGAGCAACAACAGCGCCGCGAACATTCGCGGGATGTTGAGCCGGTAACCGGCCTCAGCGATGCGGTAAGCCAATCCGGAACCGGCCCCCGCCGACCCCGCAGCGATTTCGGCGACCACGGCACCGATCAGCGACAACCCGCCGGCGATCCGCAGCCCGCCGAGAATATGCGGCAACGCGGAAGGCAGCTTCAGGCGCCGCAGGGTTTGCGTGCGCGAGGCCCCGTACAATTCGAACAGGCCGAGCAGATTGCGGTCGACCGAATTCAGCCCCAGCGTGGTGTTGGACAACACCGGAAAGAACGCGACAATCCATGCGCAGGCAACCACCGCCACATGCTGCGGAAGGTAGATCAGCAGCAGCGGCGCAATTGCGATCACGGGTGTGACCTGAAGAATGATCGCGTAAGGCAGCAGCGCATATTCCAGCCATTTCGAGCGGCTGAACAGCACCGCAAGCGCAATGCCGCCGACAGCTGCCGCGACGAAGCCCTGAACCGTCGTCGAGAGTGTCGTCAGCAGAGATCCGAACAGAAGCGGCCAATCCTGAACGAGGGTTGAAAAGACCACGCTCGGGGCGGGCAACACGTAGACAGGCAGGTGATTGACACGGACCACTGCCTCCCAGACGGCGACGCCTGCGGCCAGCGCTAGCAGCGGCAAGAAAAACTTCAGATATTTGCCGGGCGATGTATCGCGTGCGGTCATCCGAGAGTCCCTGCATCGCTTGCCTTTGCGAGGCTTGCGGAAACCTCGCGGCAATAGGCTGCATATTCGGGCGACGTACGGAACTCCTCGCCACGCGGCTCGGCTGCATCGATGCGAACGTTACGCGCGATCCGCCCCGGCCGCGACGTCATGATCAGCACCCGCTGCGACAGATAAACCGACTCGAATACTGAGTGCGTGACAAACACGACCGTCTTGCGCAGCTTGCGCCACAGCGTCAGCAGGTCATTGTTCAGTTTGAACCGGGTGATCTCGTCGAGCGCCGCGAACGGCTCGTCCAGCAACAAAATATCCGGATCGGTCACCAGCGCCCGCGCCAGCGAGACCCGCATCTTCATGCCGCCGGACAGTTCGCGCGGATAGACATCCGCAAATTCCAAAAGCCCGACCTGCGCCAGCGCCTGATTGACGCGCACGATGGATTCATTACGGGGCACATGCGCGAGATCGAGCGGAAGTTGAACATTGGCGCGCACCGTTGCCCACGGCATCAGAGTCGGCTCCTGGAATACGAACCCGATGTCGTGACGCGAGCGATCCTGCGCGCTGCGCCCTGCAACATGTACGCTGCCGGTTGTCGGTTCATTGAGGCCGGCAATCACGCGCAAGGCGGTCGACTTGCCGCAACCGGACGGACCGAGCAGCGAGACGAACTCTCCGGTGCGAACCGTCAGATAGAGCGGACCGAGTGCTGCAACGCCATTGTCATAGATCTTGGTGACATCGCGCAGCGACACCGCCGCGCCACCCGGCAACTTGTCACGCGCATCGTCGGCTTCAAGAATGGTCATGCCGGAGGTTTCGCCGCTGTCAGTTTTTCGGCCGCAGGTTGACGCCTACCGCCTTGTTGACGAAACGCAGGGTGTAGGCCTTGCGATAGTCGATGTCCCGCCGGGTTACGCCCGCGCGAACCATCTTGCCGAAGAATGTCACCATACGCTCATCGCTCATCGCGCCGATCCCGCCCGTCAGCGCGTCGCCGGAATCGACAATGCCGTATTGCTTCATCTTGTCGACTGAATAGGCGAGAAGATCGTCGTTCATTTCCGGATTGGCCTTCTTGATAAGCGCGTTGCCGGGGCGATTGTCGCCATAGAGATAGGTGTACCAGCCGGTCACCGACGCATCGACGAAGCGCTGTACCAGATCGGCCTTCTTCTCCGCATACGCGGTTCGCGTTTCGATCAGCGTGGAATAGGCATTGAAGCCATAGTCGGCCAGCAGGATGACGGTCGGCTTGAATTTCGCTTGCTTCTCCACCGCAAACGGTTCGGACGTCACATAACCCTGCATCGCGCTGTTCTTGTCGGCCAGAAACGGCTGTGCGTTGAAGGTGTAGAGCTTCACATTCTCTTCGCTGAACCCGTATTCGGATTTCAGCCACTGGAAATAGGTCGGCATCCCTTCCTTGGAGACGAACAGCGTCAGCGGCTTGAGGTCTTCCAGCTTGGTGACCTTGGATTCGGGGTGCGCCAGGAAGACTTGCGGATCCTTCTGGAAGATCGCCGCAACCGCCACCACCGGCACGTTGTTAGCCACCGCATCGAACGATTGCAGCGTGTTCGCGCTCATGAAGAAGTCGAGCTTGCCGGCGATCAACTGGATGCGGTTGTTGACGTTCGGACCGCCGGGAACGATCGTGACATCAAGGCCGTAGCGCGCGTAGGTGCCGTCGGCCACAGCCTGATAAAATCCACCATGTTCGGCCTGCGCGACCCAGTTGGTGCCGAATGAAACCTTGTCCAGTCCACCCGGCATCTGCGCAAAGGCCTGCGCTCCCATAAGCGGCCATAGCGCCATCCCGACGGCGAGCGCGCGCAGCAAGTGGCTGGGTGGCATCATTGGACTCCGTTGAGCGTTTTGCCCATGATGGGCAACGCAAAGCTACTCTGCTAATCGATTCAAAGAAACGCCTGTTCGAAGAAACCCGCGCACGATGACCACGAAGCCTCCGCACGACTGGGACATGATCCGCCTGTCCGGCCTCGACAAGGCCGATCGTTCGCACTGGATAGCCGTGCTGCCGCTGGCGGCCACCGAGCAGCACGGGCCGCATCTGCCGTTCGAGACCGACACCCTGATCGCGGACGCCTATCTCGCGCGCGTCCGCGCCATATTGCCGGACGATTTGCCGGTAACCTTTCTGCCCATCGAGCCGGTCGGGATTTCCACCGAACACATCGCATATCCCGGCACGCAGACGCTGCCGACCGATGTCGCACTGAACAAATGGATGATGCTGTGTGATGCGGTCGCGCAAGCGGGCATCCGCAAACTCGTCATCGTCACAAGCCACGGCGGCAACAGCGCGGCGATGGCGCTGATCGCGCAGGATCTGCGCGCGAAGTACGAGATGCTGGCTGTCACCACAAGCTGGAGCCGCTTTGGTGCACCGGATGGATTATTCTCTGCCGATGAACTGCGTTTCGGCATTCACGGCGGCGCTGTCGAGACCTCGATTATGCTCGCGGCCTTTCCCGATCAGGTGAAAGCGAACCGGATCGCGAATTTCGAGTCCGCCGAAAAAAGTATGGTGAAAGAATTTCGCTGGTTGTCTGCTGGCCGTCCCGCGCCGTTCGCATGGGCGGCGCAGGATCTCAACCCGCAGGGCGCAGTCGGCGACGCGACCATGGCCACCGCTGAGAAAGGCCATGCGCTGCTGGATTACGGCGCGCGCGCCTTTGTCGAATTGCTGCACGATGTCCGCAAATTCGACCTGACCAGACTGGCCAACCGGCCTCAGACGTCGGGATAGCCATACAAGCTATTGAGATTACTTGAGTTTTATAGGTTTTGATTTTTCGAAAAGATTCTTCGAACCGAATCCCGACAGCTCACCACCAATTGGCATGCGGTCCACACGGCCCGCCCCAAACAAGGATGGAGAGTTACATGTCGATCAAGACCAAAATTGCTGCTTTCGCTGTTGCTGCTGTCGCCCTGACCGGTGGCATTGCCGCCTCCA
>CALRLJ020000076.1:0-11508 GCA_943368635.1 Sediminibacterium ginsengisoli
AGCGGCTCGGCGAAGTACTTGTTCTGCTCCACGAGCAGAATGGTGTAGCCGCGTGACTTCAGCTCGATAATGAGATCGAACAGCCGGTCGACGATCACGGGCGCAAGGCCTTCGGAAATTTCGTCAAGCAACAGCAGGCGTGCGCCGGTGCGCAGGATACGCGCGATCGCCAGCATCTGCTGCTCGCCTCCAGACAGCCGTGTGCCCGGCGTCTGACGCCGCTCGGCCAGATTTGGCAGCAGCGAATAGATCTCTTCGAGCGGCATGCCGCCGCTCGACTGCTGTGGCGGCAGGAGAAGATTCTCTTCGCATGACAGCGACGCAAAGATCCCCCGTTCCTCTGGGCAGTAACCGACGCCAAGACGCGCAACCACGTGCGGCGGCAGGTGGATAACATCTTTGCCGTCGATGCGAATGATGCCTTCACGCCGATCGATCAATCCCATAATTGCGCGAAGCGTCGTTGTCCGACCGCTGCCATTGCGCCCCAGCAGCGCCACGACCTCCCCCCGCTGCAGCGAGAACGACATGCCGTGCAGGATGTGAGATTCCCCGTACCAGGCATGGAGATCCTGCAACAACAGAGCATCTCCCGTGCCGCCGTTTGCTACAGACGTCATTGTTTGCGCCCCGCTGCACGCGATCTGGAGCCGAGATAGGACTCGATGACCTGTGGATCGCGCGACACATCTTCGTAGCCGCCCTCCGCGATAATCTCACCACGGCGTAGCACGCTGATCCGGTCCGCGATCCGCGCCACCATTTTCATGTTGTGCTCTACCATGACGACGGTGCGACCAATTGCCACCCGTTTAATCAGTGCCGTGACCCGATCGACGTCTTCATGGCCAAGGCCTTGCGTCGGCTCATCAAGCAGCATGACTTTGGGATTGGCAGCCAACGTCGTCGCCAGTTCAAGTGCGCGCTTACGGCCATACGCGAGATCGCCCGCGCGCTGATGTGCAAACGAGACAAGATCGACCTGATTGAGCAGGGCCTCGATCCGCTCGGACATATCCCCGAGCTGCGAACGGCGCTGCCAGAACTTCAACGGGGACACAAAGCTGCGCTGAAGCGCGATGGCGATATTGTCGCTCACCGTCAGGTGCGGAAACACCGCTGAAATCTGAAAGGAACGCACCAACCCGAGCCGCGCGAGCGCCGCCGGCCGTTCTGTCGTGACGTCCGCACCTTCCAGAAGAATGTGCCCCGAAGTCGGATTCAGGAATTTCGTCAGGAGGTTAAAGACCGTCGTTTTGCCCGCTCCGTTGGGACCGATCAGCGCATGAATCGCACCACGACGGATGTCGAGATCGACACCGCCGACCGCGACAAAGCCGCGGAATTCTTTCCGCAACCCGCGTGCCTGCAACACGATGTCGGCGTCCGGCCCGGCATCACTGCGCGTCGCGTCCATCCTGCGGTCTCCTCCCTGTCTGTTGTGCGGCGCAATGCAATCAAGTTCATCACACCTGTTGACAGCTTCATACCAAATTAGTCTAGTTATGCAAGTCTATCTGTTGGACCGCAACACTGGATCGCTAAACAAGGGAGAGGAAACAATGAGGAAGATGACATTGGCGCTTGCTACAGGACTTGCCTTGGCAGGGCCGGCATACGCCCAAACGAAGATTTCCGACGATGTCGTGAAGATCGGTGTTTTGACCGACATGTCGGGACAATTTTCCCACGAAGCCGGCGATGGCTCTGTTACCGCGGTGAAAATGGCGGTCGAAGATTTTGGCGGCACAGTTCTCGGCAAGCCCATCGAAGTGATTGTTGCCGATCACCAGAATCGGAATGAAGTCGCGATCGCCAAGGCCCGAGAATGGTACGATGTCGGCAAAGTCGACATGATCGCCAACCTGATCAATTCGTCCATCGCGCTCGCGGTCACCAATGTCGCCCAGGAAAAGAACAAGGTTGCTATCGTCAACGGGTCGGGTTCGTCGCGGCTGACTGGCGATTCTTGCACGCCGAATAGCATCCACTACGCCTACGACACCTATGCGCTCGCACAAGGCACGGGCAAGGCACTCATCAAGGAAGGCCTGAATTCGTGGTACTTCCTCACCGCAGACTACGCATTCGGGCATGCCCTTGAAGGGGATACCGCCAGCGTCGTGAAGGCAAACAACGGCAACGTTATAGGCTCGATTCGCTATCCGATCGACACCGCCGACCATTCGTCATTCCTTTTGCAGGCGCAGGCCTCGAAAGCAAAGGTCGTCGCCGTTGCAGGTTCCGGCACCACGTTCATCAATGCAGTCAAATCAGCCAAGGACTTCGGCCTGACCGAAGGCGGAAAGCAGACGATCGCTGGCCTCTTGGTCTGGATCACCGACATCGACTCGATGGGGCTGACGACCGCTCAAGGTCTCGTGCTGACGAACGGCTTCTACTGGGATCGCGACGAGGAAACGCGTGCATTCTCGAAGAAATTCTTCGCGAAAATGAAGCGGATGCCCCACATGGGCGACGCCGGGGATTATTCCTCGACCATGCATTATCTCAACGCGATCAAGGCTGCCGGCACCGACGATGCTAAGACCGTGATGGCGAAAATGCGTGAGATGCCGGTGAACGACTTCTTCGCCAAGAACGGCCGCGTCCGCGAGGATGGCCGTTTCGTTCACGACATGTATGTGTACGAAGTGAAGAAGCCTTCGGAGTCGAAGTACGCTTGGGACTACTACAAGCTTCGTGCGGTTATTCCAGGCAACGAAGCCTTCCGGCCGCTGTCGGAAAGCAAGTGTCCGCTGGTCAAGAAATAATCAGACGAACGCAGATCATCAAACGCGGCCGGGCACAGCCCGGCTGCTCTTCCGTCCACCGAATTTGTCGGGGTTGTAACGCATCCGGTATTTCATTGTGTAGGCATGAATCGGTTCGCCGCATCGGTTACAGACGACGGTCGGCGTAAAAACCTTGCCGCAGGCCTCATGCTTCAAAAGCATCGGCGGTTCACCATTCGCCCGCCAGCGATCCCCCCAAGCCATCATCATCATCAATGGCCCGTGCAGATCCATCCCCATCGGCGTCAGTAAGTACTCAAAGCGCTCGGGCGTCGATTGATACAGTCTCTTCCTGAAAACACCGCGCTCGACAAGGCGCGCAAGGCGATCAGTCAGAATGTTGGAGGCAATATTCAACTCGGCTTGAAGCTGATCGAACCGGGCCGCGCCATAGAATGCCTCCCGAATAACCAGAAAGCTCCAGCGATCACCCATCACTTCCAGAGAGCGCGACACGGAACTCGGTCGACCGCGCATGAACTCGTCTGCGGTCCGCCGGCTGCGTCGGGAAGCATCGATACGAACCCTGCCTGCTCCCGGCCCGTCATGATAGCTGACGTCGCGCGCCACAACGCGCCGTTCACAACACGAGCACGCGACGATCGGCTTGCTGACGCAATTGCAGCCTTCGTGGATCAGCTGGAGCGGGACATCGCTGGCATCTATCAACCAGCGATCGCCGAACTGCATCAGCGCCATGAAAGCCGGATAAAGATCCATTCCGGATTTAGTCAACTTGTACTCGACGCGGCTCGACGTATCCGAATAGCTGACCTCGCGAAGAATTCCCTCGCGCGTCAGACGCCGTAGCCGATCCGTCAGCGTCGCTCGCGAGATTTCGAGACCCGAGCGAAATTCTTCGAAACGCTTCGATCCGAAAAAAGCTTCACGAATGACCAGAAAAGCCCATGCGTCGGAGAGAATACCGACCGTGCTTGCAATCGAGCATCGCCGTTCAGTCAACCTCGACGACTTCTTACCTTTACGAACTGGAGAGGCTGCATTCAGAGGCTTGGCAGATTTTTTTTCTCTTGTTGCAAGTGCTAGCCGTGCCATCTCGCTTAGACCGATCGCCCTTTAACGCATGATCATAATGCAGATTCCGGATGTCGGATCCTCACCCCAAGATTGAAGGGATATACCAGTCGCGTCAAGACCGGGACTGGACGCGCTAACTGGCTAGATTTTCAGCCGTGCCGCCTCAACCATGCGGAAGATTCGTTCCGGAGTGACGGGCAACGTATAGACCTCAATGCCAAGCGGTGACAGCGCATCCGACACAGCATTGGCGATCGCGGCTGGCGCACCGATAGTGCCCCCCTCACCCATCCCCCGGAAGCCGCCGATATTGTCCGGCAAGTCCGCCTCAATGTGGACGATACCAATATGGGGAATATTGGTGGCAACGGGCAGCAAATAGTCCGCAAGGCTGGCGGTGACGAACTGGCCTTGATCGTCATAGACGATCTCCTCCAGCAAGGCTGCTCCGATGCCTTGCGCGACGGCGCCCTGCACCTGGCCATCGACAATCATCGGATTGATAATTCGACCGCAGTCTTCCGCCACGACATAGCGCTTGACTGTGACCCCGTATGTTTCCGGGTCGATTTCCACCATGGCCAGATGCGTGGAAGAACAGGCCGTGCCGAGATATGGGTCATATGTTTCAGAAGCGACCAGATCTTCGCGCTGTTCATGCGGGATACTGCCCATCTGCGAATAGACCGCGTTGGCAACTTCCTTGAAGGTCATTGAAACGTTCGACGCCCGCGAGCGGATGATCCCGCCGGATGCCTCGAGTTCCTCGACCGGCTGATTCATCAGATAGGCAGCCGCCTTGAGAACCTTGGCCTTGACGACGCGCGAGGCCAACGTTGCAGCACCACCGCCCAACACGGCTGAACGGCTGGCGAAGGTTCCGGTGCTCATCGGCACCAGCGCACTATCGCCGTGCTGGACTTCCACATCTTCCATCTTGCAGCCGAGTTCATCGGCGATCACTTGCGCAAGCGTCGTTTCCAGTCCCTGACCGTGGGAGGAAATGCCGAAGGCTGCGGTGATCGCCCCCGTCGCATCGATGCGGATCGATGATGTCTCGGTTCCCGTATTGATCGGCATGCCCGGCGCAACAGAGATGCGTGAGCCTATACCGGTCAATTCGGCATAGCTGGACAGGCCGATGCCGACCCATTTTCCCTGCTTGCGCGCCTCGTCACGCTCTCGCACCAGCGTTTGATAATCCACGTGATCGCAGGCGCCCTGCAGACATTCCTGAAACGCCGACTTGTCCCAGATGATGCCGGACGCGGTCCTGTAAGGAAACTCATCAGCCGTTATCAGATTGCGCCGGCGCATCTCAACCGGATCCATTCCGATCTTGCGCGCAGCCATGTCGATGAGCCGTTCCATCGCGAAGGTCGAGGACGGACGCCCGACACCTCGATAAGGACCGGTTGGCGGTTTGGGCGTAAGAACGCCTCTAATCCGGCCGCGATAGTGTTCAAGCCGGTACGGACCCGGCAGGAAACTCACCACCTGCACCGGCTCGAGTGCTCCGGTCCATGGATAAATCGAATAGGCACCGATATCGCCAATCACATCGGCGCACAGCCCCAACAGCTTGCCATCGCGATCGACCGCAAGCTCGACATCCATCAGTTCGTCGAAAGCCTGACTGGTGGAAGACAAATCCTCGAGCCGGTCGGCAATGTATTTGATCGGCCTTCCGAGCTTCCGCGCGAGCACGCAGACCAACATCTCTTCGTGATAGAGGGAACCCTTCCCGCCGAAGCTGCCGCCAACGTCGGGCGCGACCACACGCATACGATTACCCGGCAGGTCGAAACAGTTCGAAAGCACATCCCGGATCACGCCGGGAATGTTGGTCGATGAATGGAGCGTCAAAGCAAGACGGCGCTTGTCCCACTCGGCCAGATAAGAGCGGCTTTCCATCGCGACCGCCGTTTTCCGCGTCATGCGAAAAACGCCCTTCACGGTTACCGGCGCTTCCTCTATTGCCTTATCGACGTCCCCGCGCTTGAACTCGCGAGAAATGATGACATTGCTCCCGGCTTCCTCGTGGAGCAGCGGAGCGTCGTCGGCAACGGCATCGATCTGGCGGATTGCGAACGGCAACGGCTCGTAATCGATTGAAATATGCTCCAACGCGTCCTCAGCCGCGTAGCGGCTCTCGGCCACGACAGCGACGACAGGCTCGCCGACATAACGCACCTTGCCGCGCGCCAACGGCCAGATCGGCGTCGCATAGTAATTCTTCATCTTGGACGTCGGAACCGCCGGCTTAAGGTCGCTCTCGATATCGGTCGCATCGAAGATCGCCACCACGCCCGGCACAGAAAAAGCCTCGCCCACGTCAATGCCACGAATGCGGGCATGTGGCTGGTCGCTGCGCCGAATCGCAACGTGGAGCGTTCTCTGAGGACTGATGTCATCCACGTAGCGACCGACACCCGCCAGCAGGCGCGGATCTTCAGTGCGCTTGATGCGCTGACCGACCATCTTCGGCCGCATCTCTACTGACGATGAGTCGAATGCACTCACTTGAGCGCTCCTCTTTCCTTCGCCAGTTCGCGTACCGCGTTGACGATATGCTCATATCCGGTGCAGCGGCAGATATTGCCTGACAAGGCTTCGCGGATTTCCTCGTCATTATCGAGTTGATGATGCCGCAACATGTCTGCGATGGTCATAATAAAGCCCGGCGTACAGAAACCGCACTGAAGCCCGTGATGATCCCGGAATGCTTGTTGAATCCGGCCGAGCTTTTCGACCGTGCCCTGGCCTTCGACTGTCTCGATGTCCACGCCGTCAGTCTGCACCGCGAGCGTTAAACAAGAGCGCGCGCTGCGTCCGTCGAGCAGAACCGTGCACGCGCCGCAAACACCATGCTCGCAGCCAACATGCGTACCCGTCAGTCCGAGCTCGTGACGCAGAAAATCCGTGAGCAGCATCCGCGGCTCGATACGCCGCGTGTAGGACAAGCCATTAACAGAAACGGTGATCTCCGTGCGCTCGCTCATGCCGCAGCACCTCTCTTCGCCCGCGCCCAGGCATCCGTTATGGCGCGGCGCGCGAGTACGCCGGCCAGATGACGGCGATAGTCAGCCGATGCGTTCAAATCGGAATTGGGCTCGAGTTCTGTCCTCAACGCGTCAACGGCTTCGCCAATAGTGGCGCTATTGATCTCGCGGCCTTCCAGCATCGCCTCGATTTGCGGAGCACGCATGGGCATTTCACCGACGCCCATCAGCCCGATCCGAACATTCGACGCGACGCCCTCATGCCATCGCATCGTCACTGCAGCTGCGGCAAGTGCATAGTCACCATGCCGGCGAGCGAACTCCTCGAATCCCCACCCGGTATCGGGAGGGAGCTTATCGATTTCGATTTCGGTGACGAGCTCATCGGGCTCCAATGCAGTCATCAGCGAGCCGACAAAAAAGTCCTGCGCGGCAAGTACGCGCGCGCCACGAGGAGACACGATATGCACGACGCCATTGAGAAGCAGCGACATCATCGGCATCTCGGCCGCGGGATCGGCGTGACACACACTGCCGCAGAACGTGCCCCGGTTCCGGACAGTCAAATGCGCAACATGCTTCATCGCATAATGCAAAATCGGGACATGTTGAGCGATCAACGGGTCCGCCCCCGTCATGCGATGACGGACAAGCGCACCCAGCACAAGCTTGTCACCGCGGACCTGAATGGCATCGAGACCGGGAATACGGTTGATGTCCACCAGAATTGAGGGCTTCACCAAGCGGAAGTTCATCATCGGCATCAGGCTCTGGCCGCCCGCGATCACCTTTCCGTCGCCGCCCGCGAGGGAAAGGGCCTGCACGGCGTGTTCGACGCTCTCTGCCCGGACATAGTCAAAGGATGCCGGCTTCATGAAACGGTTCCAGAAAGAGACACACGCACAACAAACACGACCGGCGGCAAATGCCGCACCGACAGTCCGCGCACCCGACTGCGCGATATCGATACTTTTCCGACTTTCATAGTGACTTGCATTATTAGACTATGTTAGAGTATGTCAAGATAGCTGAAGATTTTTGGCCGGTGGCGCGCCAAGAAAATGCGTGAAATGTGCACGCAAACAGCCGCAGCCGGGCGTTATGGAGACAAGACCATGGATATGACAGGCCAGCAGCGAATACCCGCCAGCCGCGAGATCGTGTGGAAAGCTCTTAACGATCCCGACATTCTGGAGGCTTGCATTCCCGGCTGTCAGGAGCTGATTAAGACCTCCGATACGCAAATGACCGCAACCGCGCTGATCAAGGTCGGCCCCGTCACCGCGAAATTTCAGGGCGCTGTGACGTTGTCAGATCTGGATCCGCCGAACGGCTATCGCATCGCTGGCGAAGGTCAAGGCGGCGTCGCAGGCTTTGCAAAAGGGAGCGCCATTGTCCGGCTGGAACAGGATGGCGACGAGACCATCCTGCACTATGACGTATCCGCGCAGATCGGCGGAAAGCTTTCCCAACTCGGCGGCAGACTGATCGATGCCACCGCAAAACAGATGTCTGGCCTTTTCTTCAAGCGCTTTGCCGAAGAGATCGAAGCACAATACGGCGACGTTCCACAGGAAGATGTCACTCCAGCCGCAATCGCGAAGGCCGGACATAATGCTCGCTCAGCGACTTCTGCGGGTGTTGCAAATGCACCGGCGACATCCCATCGGCCGGCACCTCGCCGGCCGCGCCCTTCAGCCGCAGCCGTGGATGTCACGCCTGGTATTCTCAAGCATGTGAAACCTGTCAGCATGATGCTACTATTCGTTGCGATCGGCGCGTGCTGGTTTCTGTTCGACGGCACACTACCAAGTCTGAAGCCGATAGACGCACATGTCTCTCCGGATTTCACGAGCGGCGCTTTACTAGTCATTGTTGCGGCGATTGGTTATCTGTTTGGCCGGCAGCAAAGCGTCGCTCCCACCAGAACATTGCTTGTCGATCGCGAAACGATCGATCAGCTTGCCGAAGTCCTAACCGAACGGCGCAGGTGACAGCGGCTATTTTCGGCCAAGAGCGGATATATGGCACGCACCTCGTCCAAAGGATCATTTTCCCACACGCTTCGGCAAGCGACCAAAACTGTGAAACGTCCGATGGTTCGCAACTGCTCCGTCGACCGCACGTTGGCGATCCTGTCGGATGCATGGTCTTTTCTTGTGCTGAGAGAAGTATATCTCGGCGCGCGGCGTTTCGATCAGGTGCAGGCTGTACTGCAGATGCCGCGCAGCACACTGAGCGACCGGCTTGCACAGCTCATCAAAGAAAGAGTCCTCTCACGCGTCCCTCTCGCCGATAGCGCTCGCTTCGAGTATCGCCTGACCGAGCGAGGCTTCGATCTTTATCTTGTCATGCTTACTATGCTTCGCTTCGGAGATGACTGGCTAGCCGGCGATAAGCCGCCGCCGCTACGTCTCGTCCATGCAATTTGCGGGCACGAATGCCACCCTGAAACGATCTGCTCTGCTTGCCGTGAATCGATCGATGCCTTGCGCGTCGCGTATCGCGACGGCCCTGGAGCGGGCGTTTCAGCAGCCACCGCTGTGCCGCAGCGCAGGCGGACTAGCGGCGTCGAAACCTTCGAGCGAGGACGCCCCTCGTCTGTCTCGCGCACCCTAGGTATCCTGGCCGATCGTTGGACTTTTCTGGTTGTTCGAGAGATGTGCTTCGGCGTCCGTCGATTTGACGTCCTGCAACAGCGGCTTGGCATCGCCACAAACATTCTGACCGACAGACTTGGCCGACTTGTTAGCCAGAATATCCTGAAGCGAATCAAGTATCTCGATGTGCCTGAACGTTACGAGTATAAACTCACCGCGTCCGGACGAGATTTGTACCTGCCGTTAATTCAGATGCTACGCTGGGGCGATCAATGGCTCGGCTACGAAAAGCCGCTCATTCTGAGGCATCTTGATTGCGGCAACGATTTCGAACCGATTGTCGCGTGCGATCATTGCCGCCAGGCTTTGGATACACACGATATGCGTTATTATCTTAATTACAGAAAACGTCGTGACGATCATCCACCGGCACTCATCGATCTCGACGACACTTAGCCTGCGACTTTCATCAGAAGCAAAGCGAAGGACCATAGCGCTTCCGAGCGGCCGGCGCGCTTATTCACAAGTCTGTCATTGCGATCGATCCTGCGCTCACCTCAGCTGGAAATAGGTCGCAACCGCGCTAAACTCAGGATCTATCGCGCCCGCTACCGCCCTACCGACGGAGCAGTTGCGTGGTCGTCAGGAGGAATTGACATGAGCAGCGTCGTATTCAATCGCCGCAGCGTGCTCGCCGCGGGAGGTTCCGTCTTAGCAGCCGGTGTTTCGGGACTTCTGATGCCTGCCCGCGCGGAGGGGCTGGTACCGACCTCTTCGATGTCGGGTGGATCCAACAACTACCTCAAGGGCGCACCAATCGTAAATCGGATCGGCAAAGGCGGCTTTTGGATGAGTGGCACCGTACGCCGCGCAGGCGATGGAACTCCGCTCGCCGGGCAGCGCATCCAAATCTGGGCACACACGACCGAGGGGCAGGAACACGAGCCGCAAAGTCATGGGGCCACGCTCACGGACAAAAACGGGGCGTTCCGTCTCGAGATGCCGCAGATCATTCCGATTTTCGGTCAACCGCACGGGCACCTCGCTTACGACAGCGGCGAATTCAAAACCGTATTTCTACGTCCCGTGATGCGGAGCGCAAAGGAGACCAGCCTCGAGGCGCATTTCGTCCTTCAGGCGACTTGACCAATCAAGGAACAAAAGGATGAGGCCGGCCAAGGCGACCTCGATCTGGGCCGCTCTTACAGCCGTCGTATGCGTGCCAATCGCACTTGCAGCGGCGAGTCCTCTGCTCCAATGGCGCGGCCCGGTCTACATACTGGCTGGACTTGCAGGAATTATCGCACTGTGTCTTGTGCTCATTCAGCCGTTGTTAATTGCCGGATACTTGCCGGGGCTGTCGGCTTATCGTGGGCGGCGCGCGCATCATTGGATCGGCGGCGCGCTGGTCATCTCGGTGATCGTCCATGTCGCGGGGCTTTGGGTCACGAGTCCGCCGGACATGATTGACGCACTACTCCTCGCATCGCCGACGCCATTTTCGCCGTGGGGCGTAGCCGCCATGTGGGCGATTTTCGCCGTCGCGCTATTAGCCGCACTTCGCCGGAAATTGGGGCTGGCACCGCGAACGTGGCGCATCGTTCATATGACTTTCGCGATTGTCATCGTCGCAGGCGGTGTGGTCCACGCAATGTTGATCGAAGGCACAATGGAGACGATATCGAAGGCCGCTCTTTGCACACTCGTGATCGGGGCCAGCCTCAAAGTGATGCTTGATTTCTGGATGCGGAGAAAGCGGCGATACCTCGGGGAGAAAACTTTCCGCGAAAGCGAATGAAATATCAAAACTCAACGAGTGCGCACGCAAGTTCTTGCTATTGATATATTACAAATATATAATTGGGATGATCGCGACTGAGACATTCCGAACAGGTAACCAGATTGACATCCAAGAAGACTTCGAAACGCGTGGTTCAAAAAGCCGATGGTGGTGATGGGACACTTACCGATCGCGCCTATCACGAACTCGAAGAGATGATCGTCACACTGCGATTGCCTCCCAGCACGGTGCTGTCGGAACATACACTAGCGTTGAAACTGAAGATCGGCCGA
>CALRLJ020000077.1:0-11461 GCA_943368635.1 Sediminibacterium ginsengisoli
CTCACTCCTTGCATCGATTACGTCGTGACGTTTTCACATCTGGGCCGAGCCGATGCCCGTTTGTTGCTGGCGACGACACCAGCCCTGCTTATTCTGCAAATGCTGCTGCTACCGATTTATCTTGGTCTGTTGCTCGGGGAAGATGCCGCCGGTCTCGTGCAGTTCGGGCCCTTCGTCCATGCATTCGTGTGGTTGATTGCTGTTCCTCTCGTTCTCGCTGCCGTCGTGCAGTTATGGGCGGCGCGTAGCACGGCCATTGTTCGGGTGTCCGCGGTGTGCGGGATGCTGGCGGTGCCGGCGACAGCGTTGGTCCTGTTCGTGGTTGCTGCCGCCGTGGTGCCGCGGCTTGGGTCGGCAATGGATGCTGTATTGCGCGTGCTTCCCATCTATATCGCGTTCGCGGTTTCCGCGCCCTTGATCGGTTGGAGCATTGGGCGACTGTTCCGTCTCGATGCGCCGGCCGGCCGATCAGTTGCCTTCAGTGCTGCTACACGGAATTCGCTCGTGGTGCTGCCGCTTGCATTTGCAATACCCGGCGCAGTCCCGGTATTGCCTGCCGTCATTGTAGCGCAGACGCTTGTCGAGCTGGTCAGCGAACTACTCTATGTTCGCTTCATCGGGAAACTCGGTCCGGCCCCGTCATTGTCCGACGCGGCCAAACCTGAACAGATGCGAACGGACCCTGGCCAACAGAGACACTCGCGTACGCGGTCATATTGACATGCCTATAACTCGCCCTTCATCACACATGAGTTCGGTGCGCGATCGCTTGCTCACATTCGTATGTAAATGGGGCTACCGGTTAACGATTCGGGCGCGAAGCTGGTGTGAGCCGCTGATACAGGAGGTCGCGCTACGTTCAGGCGAGCGAGTCCTGGAGGTGAGCGCGGAGGGGTGCGGCTTGTGCGAGGTGCTTGCACGTCAGTATCCCGCAGTACATTTTTCTGCCGTACAGTCTGGGGGATCAAACACGAGCGTCCGCGACCCTTTAAGCAACCTCCAGCTTTTGCACCGGGATCAGTACTGCATCGATTGCCGTGCTGGATCATTCGACAAGGTGATCTTATCGCTCGCGCTGCATCCTTTACGGCAGAGTGATAAGGTTGCCCTCCTCAAGGAAATGAGGCGAGTATTGCGGCACGGCGGTACACTGCACATTGCCGACTTCGACCGACCGCTGCACCCGCGAGAGATCCACGCACTTCGCGGCACCGGCTACTTGTTCGGCCCTGAGACCGCGAAGTCCCATCTCGATGGCAGCTGGTTGAATGTAATCAAGCAGACAGGGTTTGATGGTGTACGTCGCGTCAACGCCGTTTCCGAGATAGTCGGCCGCATCGCCATAATCCGCGCACGCCGCAGCTGAGCCGTTGCGGTGCCGAATATTTTTAACTCTCTATTTGGTTCAAATTTTCGCCAGCATTCCGGAATCAGACTGATGCAATGGCTGATCCGGCGGCAGGCAACTTTGTGTAGGTCGGGGACCGACAGGCCAGCTTCAGATGCGCAGCAAAGGCTCGGCCGTTCGCATTTCCTCGTCCTCAATCTGAATCGTCACATGATCGATCTTGAATTTCTCCTCGAGAACGGCCTTTGCGTTCATCAGGATTGCCCGTGCGTCTTTCATGTCGGTGACAACCACGTGGCCGGTCAATGAATCCGTTCCGGATGTAATGCTCCAGACGTGCAAATCATGAACGGCGGTCACACCGGGAATTTCCAGCAATGCTTTTTCAAGTGAAGGCACATCAATTTCGATCGGAACCCCCTCCATTAGGATATGGACAGCTTGCTTCAACAGCGTCCAGGTTCGGGGCACGATAAACAGGCCGATGCCGGCGCCGATGATGGGATCGGCCAAGGTCCAGCCGGTGTACATGATGATCAGGGCGGCGGCGATCACCCCCAGCGAACCGAGCATATCGCTGAGCACCTCGAAATAGGCACCCTTGACGTTGAGGCTTTCCGAAGAGCCCGCCGAAAGCAGCTTCATGCTGATGAGATTGACGACAAGGCCGACCGCGGCGACGGCCAGCATCGGTCCGCTGAGAATTTCGGGCGGCGACAGAAATCGTTTGTAAGCCTCGTAAAGAATGTAAACCGTGAGCAGTAACAGCACCACGGCATTGGTCAATGCGGCGAGGATTTCGGTGCGCAGATAGCCATACGTCTTTTGTGAAGTTGCGGCCTTCTGGGCGAAGTAAATTGCAAATAAAGCCAGAGCTAAGCCGCCGGCGTCGGTTCCCATGTGCGCGGCGTCGGCGATCAGCGCAAGGCTTCCGGTCCAGATCCCGCCGACGATTTCGGCGGTCATGTAAGTCAAGGTCAGCGAGAGTGCTATATAGAGAGGTTTCCGGTGTCGGCCAGCCGCCGATGGGATAGTTCCTCCGTGCGAATGACCTTCACTCATGTATGGGCCTCAAAGTGTCGCAATCGACTGACTGGACCACCGCTAGGGTAATTTCGGGTGAAAATCAAACTCCGGAGAAGATGATTTCAGTCAATTTGTGATAGTGTTCAGCAACGGAATTTGCTATTCGGACCATATGGAACATCGGACCAGCCGGAATCTATCTGAACAGCGAGCGCTGCGCGTTCGCCCCGCGCTGGTGATGTTTCTGGCGTTCGTTTATCTTTTTGTTGGACTGGCCCATGCGACCGCGCATGTGAACGAAACGATCGCAGGTTTCAAAGTCATTCCAACAACGATTGCGCTGGCAACGAGTTTGGCAACGGACGGTCTCGACGACGGGGGCTCTGAAAAATTGTCCGCCGGCGGTGAGTATTGCCAAGTCTATGTACCGATTTTATTGCCGGTCTTAGCCCGGGTTGCGACTCCGTCGGCTCAGCTTATTGATCCACAGTTTGGGGTACCGACGCTCCTGGTCGAGGACCACCGCCGGCTCGACAAGCCACCCCCCAAAAATATCTGATCTGAATGTTGTCGTAGCGACGCGGCTCTTTCGCGTCGCCGTCTCTCCGTTTTCAGGTCAGTATTATGTCTTTCGTCCGAACGGCTTTGCGCATGATTTGCGCATTGCTTATCATAACAATTCCCGCCGCAGCCACCGAACCGCGTCCCACGCGCTCCATTTCGCTGCCGCAGGCACTGCAGCGGGCGCTGTCGGCTAATCCGCGCTTAACAGCCGCTGAGCGCGATATCGGGATAGCGGGGGGGCTTCGCATTCAGGCCGGAGCGTTGCCCAATCCTGACGTTTCCTTTGAACTGGATAATGCCCTTGGCTCCGGTCCCTACAAGGGAACGCGGTCCGCCGAGACAACTTTACAGCTCAGCCAACTCGTCGAGCTTGGAGGGAAGCGCGAAGCCCGTCTGGCCGCCGGCGAAGCCGGCGTAGGAAGCGCGGTCTGGCAGAGGCGTGCGACGCGCCTCGAAGTCCTCTCAGAGACTGCTATCGCATTCATCACGATTATCAGCGCCCAACGCCGGATCGAAATCTTCGACGAGCAGATCGCAAGCTTCGATACGCTCATTCCACTGCTTCAAAAGCGCGTTCAGGAGGGCGCTTCGTCGCCCGCCGAGACCCTGCGTGCCCAGGTCGCGGCCGATCTGTTTCGAGTCGAACGCGAGCGGTCGAAGACGCTCTTGGCGACAGCGCGGCGTGATCTGGCGATCCTGATGGGCGACAGCAGCCCGCGCTTCGGAACCGCGGTCGGGCGGCTTGCAAATATCGGCCAGCCGCCTTCGTTTCAGGCGGTCGTCAACGCCATCGAAGCCAATCCCCAGCTCATGCGGTGGACTGCCGTCACTGCCCAGCGCAATGCTGAACTGCTCATCGCGCGCCTGAAAGCGATCCCTGACCCGCGCATTTCGGCGGGTTGGCGCCACTATCAAGACACCAACGATAACGCTGTGCGCTTGGGCGTCTCGATTCCGTTGCCGATCTTCGACCAGAATACCGGCAACATTATCGCGGCCCAGGAGTCGCTGGCGAAGACCAATGCCGAGCGCGCCATCAACAAGCTCGTCCTGATCAGCATCGCGGGCCGTGCCTACGACACGCTGACTGGAGCGCTTGCGGAACTCAAGCTGCTGCGGTCCTCGGTCATCCCGAAGGCGCGCAGCGCTTCTGAGACCATCCTGAGCGGCTACACGCAAGGCAGGTTCACCTTGCTCGAACTGCTCGACGTCCGGGGCGCTGTTTTGCAGGCGCTGCTTCGCGAGCAGGAGGCCTTGCAGAATTTCCATATCGCGATCGCGACGATCGAAGGTCTCGTCGGTAACCCGTTTTCGCTAACCCGCGAGAGTTCAAGATGATCAAAGGACTAATTCGGTACTCGGTGTTTTTGCTAGTTGTCGGGACGCTTGTTTATGGCGGCTATCGGTTGCTGGCGCCGGCAACTCCCAAACCAGGCTCGACGGAAAAGGTGGAAAAGGAAGAACATTCCGAAGGGATCGAAATGAGCGACGCCAAAGTGGCCGCAGCCGGTATCGAACTTGCCAAGGCATCACCCGGCGTCTTGCGTGATAGCCTGCTGTTGAACGGCATGGTCCAGCCAAACCAGGAATCGCTGGTGCAGGTCACGCCAAGATTTCCCGGAATCGTGCGCGAAACCCGCAAGCGGGTCGGCGATCGCGTCCAAAAGGGCGATGTTCTTGCGATCGTCGAGAGCAACCAAAGCCTGACGCCTTATGAACTGAAGGCGTCTCTCGCGGGTACGGTGATCGATCGCCAGACCACACTGGGCGAATACGTTTCCGAGCAAAAGCCTGCGTTTGTTATCGCGGATCTGTCGACCGTCTGGGTGGATCTTTCTGTCTACCGCCGCGATCTGAACCGCGTCAGCGTCGGCGACCAGGTTCTTGTCGATCCCGCCGATGGTGGTCCTCCGATCGAAACGAAGATTGCCTATCTGGCTCCAATCGGCAGCAGCGACACCCAGAGCGCTCTCGCGAGAGCCATCGTGCCTAACTTAGACCAACGGTTGCGTCCGGGCCTATTCATTACTGGACGGCTGACGTTGTCGGCGAAGAAGGTGAATGTGGCGGTGAAGTCGTCCGCGCTGCAGACAGTGGAAAATCGAACCGTTGTATTCGTCCGCAACGGCGACAAGTTTGAAGTCCGCGATGTCGAACTCGGCGGGCGCGACCCGGAAATCGTCGAAATAGCATTCGGCCTTGTGGAGGGCGACGTCTATGCCGCCCAGAACAGTTTTATCGTCAAGGCAGAGATGGCAAAAGGATCGGCTTCGCATGAACACTGATAGCGACATGATGCTGGTCACAGCGCTGATCAGGCCGCACATGGAAGGCCATGTGGTGCGCATGCTTCACGACCTGCCTGATTTTCCGGGTTTCACACTCACCGAAACCCGCGGTCAGGGGCGAGGACGAGGGCAAGGCGGCGCCTATGTCTCATCTGAATTCGATCTGACGTATCACCAGTTTCTCGAACTCCGGCTGGTGTGCCGATCCGAACTGGCAGACGAGATTAGTGACCGCATCGCGTCGGCCGCCTGGACCGGCAGAAAGGGAGATGGCGTCGTGTTCATAACGCCCATCCATTCTTTTGCGCGCATCAGGGAAATCGGCAAACGTCCGGAGAAGTCCAATGATTGACGGTATCCTTTCGTTTTCCATCCGCCAGAGGTGGCTGGTGATGATCGGTGCTCTGCTCATGGCAGCGTTCGGAGCGTGGAATTTCACGCGCCTGCCGATTGATGCGGTGCCCGACATCACCAACGTTCAGGTTCAGATCAATACCAGCGCCCCGGGCTACTCACCGCTTGAGGTGGAACAGCGGATCACGTTTCCGATTGAAACCGGGATGGGCGGTCTTCCTAACCTGCTTAACACTCGGTCGCTGTCACGATACGGGTTGAGCCAGGTAACCGTCGTCTTCAAAGACGGCACTGACATCTATTTCGCGCGACAACTCGTCAATGAGCGCATCCAGCAGGTCAAGGACAGTCTGCCCACGGGTGTCGAAACGGCGATGGGCCCGATTTCGACCGGTCTCGGAGAAATCTATCTGTACACGGTCGAAGCCAAGCCAGGAGCGCTCAAACCCGGCGGCGAGGAGTTCACCCCGACCGATCTGCGCACGATTCAGGATTGGATCATCAAACCGCAACTGCGAAACACTTCGGGCGTGATCGAAGTCAACACCATCGGCGGCTTCGAGAAGCAGTTTCATGTGCTCCCCGATCCGGCACAATTGATGGCCTACAAGCTCAGCTTTCGCGACATCATGTCCGCGCTTGCTGCCAATAACGCCAATGTCGGCGCCGGCTATATCGAGCGCAACGGCGAGCAATATCTGGTGCGCACGCCCGGACAGGTCGCCAACATCGAGGAGATCAAGGAGGTGGTCATCGGGTCGCGCAATGGCGTGCCCGTTCGGATTTCCGACGTTGCCGATGTGAAGGAGGGCAAGGATCTTCGAACCGGCGCTGCCACGCTGAACGGCAAGGAAATAGTGCTGGGCACCGCGATGCTTCTGATCGGCGAGAACAGTCGTACTGTTGCGCAGCGCGTCGCCGCGAAGCTCGAACAGGTCGGGCGATCGCTTCCGGAAGGCGTGACGGCCCGCGCGATCTACGACCGTACCCATCTCGTTGAAGCCACGATCGCAACCGTGGAAAAGAATCTCGTAGAGGGTGCGCTTCTCGTCATCGTCATTTTGTTTTTGATCCTCGGGAACTTCAAGGCGGCGATCGCAACGGCGTTCGTGATCCCGTTGTCCATGCTGTTCACCGTCACGGGAATGTTCGAAAATAAGGTCAGCGCCAACCTGATGAGCTTGGGTGCAATCGATTTCGGCATCATCATCGATGGCGCCGTCATCATCGTCGAAAACTGTCTGCGCTTGCTGGCGCATGAGCAGCAAAAATTGGGCCGCGTTCTCAAACGCGAAGAGCGTTTCGCGACGATTCTGGAGGGATCACGCGAAGTTATCCGTCCAAGCCTGTTCGGCACTCTTATCATCGCTGTCGTTTACCTGCCCGTCCTCACGCTGACCGGCGTCGAGGGCAAGATGTTCACGCCGATGGCTCTCACGGTTTTGATGGCATTGCTTGGCGCCAGCATTCTGTCGATGACGTTCGTACCTGCCGCAGTTGCGCTGCTGGTAACTGGCCGAGTGTCGGAGAAAGAGAACTGGTTTATGCGTGGCTCGCGCCGCATCTATGTTCCCCTGTTATCGAAGTCAATCCAGCATCGCGGCATGATTGCGTTCCTGGCCGCGTTCCTGGTCATTGTAAGCGGCTTCGCGGCGTCCAAAATGGGCGGCGAGTTCATCCCAAGCCTGGACGAAGGAGATGTCGCCCTGCAGGCGATTCGTATTCCAGGCACAAGCCTAACGCAGTCGCTCGAGATGCAACAAATGCTCGAGAAGCGCCTTCTCAAGATACCTGAAGTGAAGGAAACTTTCGCCCGTACTGGCGTTGCAGAAGTTGCAACGGATCCGATGCCGCCTTCGATCTCCGATGGCTACGTGATGCTCAAGCCGCGTGACCAGTGGCCGGATCCGAAGAAGCCAAAGAATGAGGTCGTCAAAGCCATCGAGGAAGCTGCCGAAGAAATCGCGGGCAGCAGTTACGAACTTTCGCAGCCGATTCAGTTGCGCTTCAATGAATTGATTTCGGGCGTACGCAGCGACGTCGGCGTCAAGATCTTCGGTGACGATCTGGAGGTTCTGGCTCAAGTGGCAGCACAGGTTCAGGCCGTCATACAGAACGTACAGGGCGCGGCCGATGTCAAGACCGAGCAGATTTCGGGGCTACCGGTACTGACCGTCAAGCTCAATCGTGCGGCGTTGTCGCGCTACGGCATCAGCGTCGCGGACGTTCAAAATCTCGTCGAGATCGCAGTCGGCGGTAAGAGTGCTGGTCTGGTTTTCGAGGGTGATCGGCGCTTCGAACTGGTTGTGCGGCTTCCGGAGCGCTTGCGCACGAATTTGGAAGCGATCAAGTCGCTTCCCATACCACTGCCTCCGCTCGACGGTCAAACGAAGGCGATGGCCACGCCCGCAGTTTGGGGAAATTCTCCGCTCGCCCAGATCAGATACGCCCCGTTGTCCGAACTTGCTCAGATCGATGTCGCGCCGGGCCCCAATCAGATCAGTCGCGAGGACGGCAAACGCCGAATCGTCGTTTCCGCGAATGTGCGGGGACGGGACCTGGGATCGTTCGTTGCAGATGCGCAAAGCCAGATAGCCGAGAAAGTGAAGATTCCTGCGGGCTATTGGATCGGATGGGGCGGTCAGTTTGAGCAACTGGTCTCCGCAACGCAGCGATTGACCATCGTTGTGCCAATCGCGCTACTTCTGATCTTCCTGCTGCTATTCATGAGCTTGGGTTCGATGCCTGACGCGCTGCTGGTGTTCAGCGGTGTTCCGCTCGCATTGACCGGCGGCATACTTGCGCTCTTGCTTAGAGGCATTCCTCTTTCGATCAGCGCAGGCATCGGATTCATCGCGCTGTCTGGTGTTGCCGTGCTTAACGGGCTGGTGATTATCACCTTCATCGAAAAGCTGCGCTCCGAAGGTCACGCGATCATAGATGCTGTCAGAGAGGGCGCATTGACAAGGCTGCGGCCCGTCCTCATGACGGCGCTTGTCGCGTCGCTCGGCTTCGTGCCGATGGCGATTGCCACCGGCGCCGGAGCAGAGGTTCAAAGGCCGCTGGCGACCGTCGTCATCGGCGGAATTATTTCATCGACACTTCTCACGCTTCTTGTCTTACCGGCGCTCTACGTTCTTTTCCGGCGTGAAAACGGCGAGAGGAGCGAAGCACCCCAACCCACATCCAATGGAGTTACAACATGAAATACGTTGCAATCATTGTTCTGTCCCTCATTTGGTCGGTGCCGTCTTTCGCGCAACATTCCCATGGAAGCCAAAAGGGACCGAATGGCGGGCAGATGGAGGATGTCGCGGGAGTTGACGCTGAGCTGGTAACATCTGGAAGCACCATCATGATCAACATCTTTGACGAAGGCAAAAAGCCGATTTCCACAAAAGGCTTCACGGGCGCCGCACTTATTGTCATGGGAGCGGGGCGCGAGACGGTCACACTTGCGCCATCAGGAGAGAACGCGTTGAAGGGCGAGGCCAAGGCCGCGATTGCCCCTGGCGCGACGCTCACGTTGACCATCAAGACAGCCGACGGAAAATCAGGCCAAGCGAAATTTAAGAAATAGGATGATCATACGAGGATAGGGTTCATGGCTATAAGTTTGGGCTTGCATCCCATCGGCACAGAGGATCCGGCGCACCTCACCATGTGCTCCGCTCTCCCGAGCGTCTGTCGTTTGTGCTTTCCATGGACTGTGGGGATTTTGTTCCTGACAGCAGTTAGTTCATGGTCTGCTGTTCAGGCGCAATCTTCCCAAGCCAAAATTGTCGGGCTGGGCGCAACTACGTGTCAGCGTTTCAGTACTGATATTAGGTCCAATCCTATCCTTCGTCGCGACTACCTGGCTTGGGCACAAGGCTTCATGAGTGGAATTCTGTCGAGCAGACCCAGCGGAGCTGATGAACAACCCGACCTCAATCCGGTCACGTTCGATCTCGTAAACCAGTTGCATTTCCTCGAAGATCATTGCGCTCAGAACTCGGCGATCAATTTTTCCGACGCCGTCGCGGCGCTATATAAAAGGCTGCGCAAAGAAGGCAAAACATGAACAGCCACACAACTAAAAGTCTGCCTATGGCCGGCACCCCACGCAGTTTGCGCCTCGGTGTCGAGGGGATGGACTGTGCCTCTTGCGCCACCAAGATCGAAAACGCCCTGCAACGGATGCCTGGTGTTGGCGACGTAACGGTCTCAGTGCATCGGGGCACGGTGACAGTTAGTCATGACGGTAAAGTCGAAAACGAAAAGATTCAAAACCAGATTTCGGATTTGGGTTATCGAATCACGCGCGTGGAAGAGCTTGCGGTCAAGCGCGCTGGTCATGAGACGGACGATGGGACGCTCCCGACTTCTGACGACCAGCTCCATTCACACATTGATGGGCTCGATTCGAGCAACCAAGCCTGGTGGCGAACCCGCAAAGGCATGCTCACCATTGCGTGCGGCGTAGCCTTGGCCTCGGCTTTTCTACTGGGCAAATTCTATCCAGCAACAGAGCGTTGGGCATTTCTTCTCGCCATGATGGTTGGCCTTGTTCCTATCGCGAAGCGCGCGCTATCCGCAGCGCGGGCCGGCACGCCATTCTCGATCGAAATGTTGATGTCAGTCGCCGCCGTGGGCGCGGTGATCATTGGAGCAACTGAAGAGGCCGCCACTGTTGTCTTCCTGTTCCTGATTGGCGAGCTTCTGGAAGGCGTGGCCGCAAGTCGCGCCCGTGCCAGCATCCAGGACTTGACAAAGCTCGTTCCGAAGACCGCTCGGCTGGAAGAAAATGGTCAGGTTCGCGAGGTGCAGGCGGAGAGCCTTTCGGTCGGAGCGATCATCCAAATCCGACCCGGCGATCGCATCCCGGCCGACGGCGTCATCCTTTCTGGAGAAAGCGGGATCGACGAAGCGCCTGTGACTGGCGAAAGCACGCCGGTTCGAAAGGGACCTGAGGGAATCGTGTTTGCCGGCACCGTCAACGGTGAAGGCTTACTGCGCGTGCGTGTCACCGCCGCAGCTTCCGACAATACGATCGCGCGTGTCGTCCGATTAGTCGAGGAAGCTCAAGAATCGAAGGCCCCGACAGAGCGCTTCATTGATCGCTTTTCCCGGTACTACACGCCCGGTGTGGTTGTTGTTGCGGCCTTGATCGCCGTTGTTCCGCCACTCCTGTTCGGCGGTGTCTGGAGCACCTGGATATATAAGGGGCTTGCCATCCTCCTGATTGGCTGCCCATGCGCGCTGGTCATTTCGACGCCGGCCGCCATTGCCGCAAGCTTGTCCGCAGGGGCACGGCGGGGGCTCCTCATGAAGGGCGGCGCCGTACTGGAACAGATCGGGAAGGTCACTGTCGCGTGTTTCGACAAGACCGGCACCTTGACCGCCGGCAAGCCACAGGTCACGGACATACTTACCTTTGCACGCAGTGAAGCAGACGTATTGCGTTTTGCCGCCGCGCTCGAGTCGGGGTCGAGCCACCCCCTCGCTACAGCGATTCTAGGGAAAGCAACCGAGCGGCAGCTTGCGCTACCGCTGACATCCGACGCCAACGCGATCGGCGGAATAGGCATTCGCGCCATGGTAGAGGGGGTGGAAGTGTTTGTCGGATCGCCCAAGGCCGCTGGCGAACGGGTTCCGATGACACCAGAGCAAAGGGCGCAGATTTCTGCGCTCAATCATGAGGGAAAGACGGTTTCCATTGTTCTGGTCGGGCATGAAGTGGCTGGCGCGATCGCCATGCGTGATGAAGTGCGGCCGGACGCGAAGTCAGGCCTGAAGGCTCTCACAGCCATGGGCATCAAGACGGTCATGCTGACTGGAGATAATCGCAGAACGGCAAATGCAATCGGCGAGCGTCTTGGAATCGAGGTTCAGGCGGAAT
>CALRLJ020000078.1:0-11365 GCA_943368635.1 Sediminibacterium ginsengisoli
CGGAGAAGAACCGGATTTCCTTCACCACCTACACCGATCTGTCCTCGCGGCCTGAGACCTATGAACTGCTGCGCAAGGAAGTCGAAGCGGTCAACGCCACGCTGCCGCCGGCGCAGCGTATCTCCAAGTTCCTGCTGCTCTATAAGGAACTCGACGCCGACGACGGCGAACTGACCCGCACCAGAAAAGTCCGACGAACCGTCATCAACGACAAGTACGCGGACATTATCAACGCGATCTACGGCGGCAGGCCGGACATCGACATCGACACCGTGATCCGCTTCCAGGACGGCACCACCCAGCGCATCCGTTGCACGCTGCCGGTGATCGACCTCGGAACGCAGACCCAGACGGCGGAGGCCGCCGAGTGAATACCCAGCTTCTGATCCAGCTCATCATTAACGGCCTCGTGGTCGGAACGCTCTACGGCGTCGTCGCGATGTCGTTCGTGCTGATCTACAAGGCCACGCAGGTGGTCAACTTCGCGCAAGGCGAGCTGCTGCTGATCGGCGCATGGGTGTGCTGGTTCCTGCTGACCAAGTATCAGGTGCCGTTCTGGATCGGCATGCCGATCACACTGGTCTTCATGTTCGTGTTCGGCATCCTGATTCAGCTCATTATCCTGCGCCCGATGATCGGCGAGCCGATCATTTCGGTGATCATGGTGACCATCGCGCTGTCCACCGTGTTCTCGGCGCTGATGAAGTGGATGTTCGGCGTCAACCTGCAGCCGTTCCCGCAAGTGTTTAATACCCAGCTCATCAATATCTTCGGGCTGCAAGTGCAGACCGTGTACCTGCTCAGTCTTGCGGTATCGGCCGTGATGATGGCGGGCATGGCATGGTTCTTCAAAGTCTCGAAGTACGGCCTTGCGATGCGCGCTACCGCGTTTAACCAGCAGGTCGCGCAATCGCTCGGCATTTCGGTGAAAACCGTGTTCGCGATGGCGTGGGCGATTTCCGCAACCGTCTCTGCCGTCGCCGGTGTCGTTGTGGCGGTGGTCAACGGCGTGTCGGCGGGACTTGCGGCTTACGGCATCAAGGTGTTTCCGGCAGCGATCCTCGGCGGCCTCGACAGTGTCGGTGGCGCTGTGGTCGGCGGCATCATTATCGGGCTGCTTGAGAATATCGCGCACTTCGTCGACAGCGAATACCTGCACTGGGGCAACCTGTTCGAGATCGCTCCGTTCTACGCCCTCATCATCATCCTCATGATCAAGCCTTACGGCCTGTTCGGCACCAAAGACATCGAGCGTATCTGATCATGGCAGGCCAGACCCTTCTCCCCGCAGGCGACTACCGCACCACCTACGCGGCGGACACCACCGTGTTTCCGACCACGACCAGCCGCAACGCGATGATCGTCGGCATCGTGCTGATCTGTTTCGCGCCTTACGTGCTGAACGAATACAGCCTCAGCCTGCTGATCCAGATCGGCATCTTCGGCATCGCTGCCCTCGGCCTCAACATCGTGGTCGGCTTCACCGGACAGATCTCGATCGGCCACGCCGCTTTCTTCGGCTTCGGTGCGTTCACGTCGGCCTATCTGTCGAACCATCACGTGCCGGTGTTCTTCTGCATCCCGCTGGCGGGCGTCATCACCGCGCTTGTGGGTCTTATCTTCGGCCTGCCCGCAGCCCGCCTGAAGGGGCTTTACCTCGCGATTGCAACGCTCGCCGCGCAGTTCATCCTGCTGGATTTCTTCTCGCGCGCTGAGTGGTTCACCGGCGGCAGCGTCCCTGCCATGGCTGAACCGTTTTCATTGTTCGGCCGGGCGTTTCGCGGCGATAAACAGTACTTCTACGTTGTGCTCGCCTACGTCATCGTCTGCTACGTGCTGGTGACCAACCTGATGCGGTCGCGCGACGGCCGCGCATTGGTCGCGGTGCGCGATCATTATCTCTCCGCCGAGATCATGGGCATCAATCTGACCAAGTACCGGACCCTGTCGTTCGGCCTCGCCGCATTCTTCGCGGGCGTCGGCGGCGCGCTTTATGCGCACTACAATCAGGTCGTCTCCAACGAAGGCTTCGGCATCGACCGTTCAATCATTTTTCTGGCGATGATTATCATCGGCGGCATCGGATCGATCATGGGCACGCTGCTGGGCACCGCCTTCATGGTGCTGCTGCCGGAATCGATGGAATGGCTCTCCAGCGCACTGAGTGGCAGCACGATCGATCAATTCCTGGGGCTGAAGCACAACATCGCTTTTCTGCGGGAGATGTCCATCGGCGTCATCATTATTGTCTTTCTGATCTTCGAGCCGGATGGGCTTGCTCACAGGTGGCGTCAAATCAAGGCTTACTGGAAACTTTACCCGTTCTCGCATTGAGGTCGGAACGGGATCGATAAGAAATAAGACCTCGAGAGGAAACCGGAGGACCACAGTTATGACCATTAAGAAATTACTGGGTACGGCATCGTTCGCGCTGCTGTTGGGCGGCATGACCAGCGCAGCGCAGGCGCAGATCGCCGTCGGCCATCTCGCCGACTATTCAGGCGGCACAGCCGACGTCGGCGTACCTTTCGGACAGGCCGAGGCCGACGTGTTCGCATGGGTGAACAAGAACGGCGGCATCGGCGGCAAACCCGTCAATGTCGATACCAACGATTACGGCTATCAGGTGCCGCGCGCGATTGCGCTGTACAAGAAGTGGTCAGCTCCCGGCGGCAAGGTCGCCGCGATTCTCGGCTGGGGCACGGCCGACACCGAAGCGCTGAAGAAGTTCGTCGCCGAAGACAAGATCCCGGATATTTCCGGCTCGTATTCCGCCGCCCTGACCGATCCGACCGGCGTCAGCGGCAAAACCGAAGCGGCTCCTTACAACTTCTTCTACGGGCCGAGCTATTCGGACGCGCTGCGTGCGGAACTGACCTGGGCCGCTGAAGACTGGAAGGCCAAGGGCAAGTCCGGCGCACCGAAGTTCGTTCACATGGGTGCGAACCATCCGTTCCCGAACGCTCCGAAGGCTGCCGGTGAAGCGCTGGCAAAGGAACTCGGCTTCGAAGTGCTGCCGCCGATCGTGTTCGCCCTGACACCGGGCGACTACAGCGCGCAGTGCCTGTCGCTGAAAAGCTCCGGCGCGAACTACGCCTATCTCGGCAACACCGCCGGCTCCAACATCTCCGTGCTGAACGCCTGTAAGGCCGCCGGCGTCGATGTCCAGTTCATGGGCAACGTCTGGGGCATGGACGAGAACGCCGCGAAGGCCGCAGGCATGGCCGCCAACGGCATGGTCATTCCGCTGCGCACCGCGGTGGCATGGGGCGCAGACGTTCCCGGCATGAAGACACTCATGGAAATTTCCAAGATGTCGGATCCGTCGGGCACCATGTATCGCCCGGTTCACTACGTCGCCGGCGTTTGCACGGCGCTCTACATGAAGGAAGCGCTGGAATGGGCCGCCAAAAACGGCGGCGCGACCGGTGAGAACGTCAAGAAGGCCTTCTATCAGAAGAAGGATTGGGTTCCTGCCGGCATGGAAGGCGTCTGCGTGCCATCGACATGGACCGACAAGGATCATCGCGGCACCATGAAGGTCGACCTTTATCGCATGAAGGTCTCCGGCGACACCGGTGCGTCCGTGGCCGACCTCGTCAAGAGCGGCACGGTCAAGCTCGAGAAGGTCAAGACCATCGATCTTCCGCGCAAGGCGGAATGGCTCGGCTGGTAAGCCGGACCACAACACAACAGCGCCGCCCCGCATTGCGGGGCGGCATCCTGCCAACCCGGGACGATCGACGTGCAAACAGCCGCTGAACTCGACGCCAAGCCAGCCTCCGCCACCGCAGCCGCGCCGCTGCTGGCCGTGCGCAACATCGAAGTCGTTTACGACAACGTCATCCTTGTGCTGCGCGGACTGAGCCTCGACGTGCCGAAAGGCGCGATCGTCGCCCTGCTCGGGGCCAATGGCGCCGGCAAGTCGACGACGCTGAAAGCCATTTCAGGACTGCTCAAGACCGAAGACGGCGAAGTGACCCGCGGCGAGATTCTGTTCGACGGCGAGCGCATCGACGGCATCGACCCCGACAAGATCGTGCGCCGTGGCATTTTCCAGGTGATGGAAGGCCGCCGCATCATTGCGGACATGACCGCACTTGAAAACCTGCGGCTCGGCGCCTTCACGCGCAGTGACAACGGCGTCAACGACGACATCGAGATGGTCTACAACTATTTCCCGCGCCTCAAGGAACGCACCGGCCTTGCCGGGTATCTCTCCGGCGGCGAGCAACAGATGCTGGCGATCGGCCGCGCGATGATGGCGCGCCCCAAGATGATCCTGATGGACGAGCCCTCGATGGGGCTGTCGCCGCTACTGGTCAAGGAAGTGTTCGGCATCATCAAGCAGATCAACCGTGATCTCGGCGTCACAATCCTGCTGGTGGAACAGAATGCGCGCGCGGCCCTGTCGGTCGCGAGCCACGGCTACATCATGGAGCAAGGCAAGGTCGTGCTCGACGGCACCGCCGACGAATTGCGTGACAACGAGGACGTCAAGGAATTCTATCTCGGCGGCGCAGGCGACCAGCGCAAGAGTTTCAAGAACCTGAAAAGCTTCAAGCGCCGCAAGCGCTGGCTGTAACCACATCCGTCATTGCGAGCGAAGCGAAGCAATCCATAGACGGCCGCGTAAAGCAAAGCTGGATTGCTTCGTCGCTTCGCTCCTCGCAATGACGAACAAATGGACTACCGATGACCGATCACTACGATGCGCTCGAAACCCGCTCGCCATCCGGGCGCGAGGCCGACCTGTTTGCGCGGTTGCCCGATGTGCTGCGCGCGGCGGTGAAAGCACCGGCCTATGCCGAGCGCTTCAAGGACATCGACCTCGCATCGGTCACCAGTCGCACAGCGTTGGCGAAATTGCCGGTGCTGCGCAAATCCGAATTGCCCGCGCTGCATAAGGCAGCACCACCGTTCGGCGGCTTCGTGGCGCAGCCCAGCGGTTCGTTCGGTCGGCTGTTCACCTCGCCCGGTCCGATTTTCGAACCTGAATCCGCAGTTGACGATCCGTGGCGCGGCGCACGCGCGGTGTTCGCGGCGGGCTTTCGCCCCGGCGACATCGTGCTCAACACCTTCAGCTATCACCTGACGCCCGGCGGCTTCATCTTCGACAGCTCCGCCCGCGCCCTCGGCTGCGCTGTCATTCCTGCTGGCCCCGGCAACACCGAGCAACAGTTCGAGCTGATCGAGACCTATCGCCCGGTCGGCTATTCCGGAACGCCGGACTTTTTGAAGATCCTGCTCGATACCGCCGACAAGGCCGGACGCGACGCTTCCTCGATCAAGCGCGCGCTGGTGTCGGGTGCGGCATTTCCGAAGTCGCTGCAGGATGAAATGAAAGCGCGCGGCGTCGACGCCTATCAGAACTTCGGCACCGCCGACCTCGGCATCATCGCCTACGAAACTGCCGCGCGCGAAGGCCTGGTGGTGAACGAGAATATCATTGTCGAGATCGTCAAGCCCGGCACCGGCGATCCGGTCGCCGACGGCGACGTCGGCGAGATCGTCGTCACCACGCTCGATCCGCATCATCCCCTCGTTCGCCTGGCGCTCGGCGACCTCAGCGCCGTGCTGGCCGGACAAAGCCCGTGCGGCCGCACCAACATGCGCATCAAGGGCTGGATGGGCCGCGCCGACCAGACCACCAAGGTCAAGGGTATGTTCGTGCGCCCCGAGCAGATCGCCGAAATCGGCAAGCGGCACCCCGAATTGGGGCGGCTGCGCCTCATTGTGACCCGCGACAGGGAGGTCGATGTCATGACCCTGTCCGCGGAGTGCCCGTCAAGCGGCGAATCCCTGCGGGACGAGGTTGCATCGACCCTGCGGGCCGTGACAAAGCTACAGGGCAATGTCACGCTGGTGACACCCGGCTCGCTGCCCAACGATGGCAAGGCGATTTCGGACGAGCGCAAAAACGACTAAACGGGTCACCTCCCAGGCGGCCCTTAACAAAAAAAGGGAACGAACCGCGATGGGTCAGGGAATTTTCGAAGGTCTCAAGGTCATCGACTGCGCGAGCTTTATCGCAGCGCCTGCGGCAGCGACCGCTTTGTCCGACTTCGGGGCCGACGTCATCAAGATCGAACCGCCGGGCGCCGGCGATCCGGTCCGGAATCTTCCCAACCTGCCGGGATACCCGATCAGCCCGCACAACTATGCGTGGATGCTGGAAGGCCGCAACAAGAAGAGCCTCGCGCTTGATCTGAGCAAGCCTGAAGGCCAGGCCGTGCTGCGCAAGCTCGCCGCCGAATGCGACGTGTTCATCACCAACTTCCCGCCTCCGGTCCGCAAGAAGCTCGGCGTGACCTACAAGGATCTCGCCCCGCTCAACGACCGGCTGGTCTATGCCTCCTTCACCGGCTACGGCGAGATCGGTGCGGAAGCCGACAAGCCCGGCTTTGACAGCAACGCCTGGTGGGCGCGCTCCGGCCTGATGGATCTGGTGCGAGAAACCGACGAGGCGACGCCTGCCCGCTCGATGCCCGGCATGGGCGATCATCCCTGCGCGATGTCGATGTTCGCCGGCATCGTCACCGCGCTTTATCAGCGCGAGCGCACCGGCAAGGGCGCGCAGGTGATGTCGAACCTGATGGTCAACGGCATCTGGTCGAACGGCATCTACGCGCAGGCAGCCCTCTGCGGCGCGACCTTCCAGAAGCGACCGCCGCGCGACCGCGCGCTAAATGCCGTCACCTGTCATTACAAATGCAGCGACGACCGCTGGATCATCCTGTCGCTGCTCAACGAAGAAAAGCAGTGGCCGGTGTTCGTGAAAGTCATCGGCCGCGAAGATCTTGCCGCCGATCCGCGCTTCGAGACCAAGACATCGCGGCATCGGCACGCGCCGGAATTAATCGCGATCCTCGACGGTGTGTTCGCGACTAAGCCGCTCGCTCACTGGCGCAAGAGCCTCGACGGCAATGGTTTGATTTTCGGCGTCGTCGGCATTTCGACCGACATTCCCGACGATCCGCAGATGCGCGAGACCGAAGCCGTGGTTCAGTTCGCGGGCAGCGACCTGCGCACCATCAACACGCCGATCTTCATTGAAGGCGCCAAGAAGGTGCAGCCACGCATGGCCCCTGCCGTCGGACAGGACAGCGACGAGGTGCTTGCCGCTGCCGGTTTCACGGGCGCCGAGATCGCCAAGATGCGCGCTGCGGGGATTGTGGCCTAGTTACCAAAGCCCAAATATCCGCCGTCATTACTTCGGAAAACAGAAACCGGCGCGGGAATTCGTCGCGCCGGTTGGCTGACACGTCAGCCCCTCCGCGCAGGTCCACGACGCAAAGCTTCTGTCAGGCACGGCATTCGCACCCGCTGCGTAACATGACGCGCCCCATCCGTTCACGTATGTGGTCCCCGCCAGTTCGGTCGCGCGGCGCTGTTGCGGACGCGCGGAAAATCCACGCGCAAAATCCGGCGCGCGGCCATCGCGGAAGGCCATCAGAATATCGCGGCGGCGTTCCTGATCGCCGAAGAAATGCGGCGACCCTGCCGCAACCACCGCACCCACCTCCCATCCCCGCCGCTCGGCACCGGGAAGATGAAAGCCGCCGATGGCGCGGGTCTGGTGACATCCGCTGCATGTCATGTCGTCGAGACGGCGGGCAAAGCCCGCTGGAGATTGCAGGTTTTGCAGCGGCGCATCGGCCGACGCCTTCGCCAGCGCCGCTACAATGTCTTCGTCGGCAAACAGCGCATGCGCCTTGTGATCGATATCCTCATGGGCGGGCGTCACGTTGATGACGCGTGTTGCCAGAAAACGATCCGGCAACACGATGGTGCCGCGATCGAGGTCCGCAATCCGCATCGGATCGAGCAGCCATTGTTTGAAATCCGCCTTGAGTTTCGCGTCGGCCTGAATTCGAGCCGTGTCGATCTGGTTCTCCATCGGCGATTCCGCGAAGCGCTGTCCGTCATAGCGAAACACCTTCATCAGGTAATCCGCCCTGCCCTCGAAATCATTGGCGTCGGCAGATGCGCGCGCGATCTGAACATCGATCTCGATCCGGTCGATGGCATTATGTGCGATCCATTCCAGCGCACCGTCCTTGGCCGCGAGCGTCGCAGCCCGTTCCGATGCCGGGGGCTGGTCCGCCAGCGCAAGCCATCGCGCCGCAAGTGCAGCGCATGTGATGCCGCTGGCATTTGCGGGTTTCGCTTTCATGACGAGATTGAGCGTCATCGGCAGCCGCGACGGCGGAGTGTCTTTACTGATGGAGCCGTGGTTGGCGATAGGCCGGTAGATCAGGCGGATCTCACCGCATTCGTTCGGCGCAACAAAGGCACGATCCATCCGGTTGACGATGCCGGCGAGATCGAACCGCGTACCCGGTGCATTGAGCGCATCGCGGTCGAACAGATGGAGCTTGTCGAGATCGTCCCGGTGCGCGGTCACATAACGATTGAAGTCGCGGTCGGTCGCGGCTTGCAACAGAACCATCGACGGCAATGCGAACAGCTCCGCGCCGGTACTGTCGGCTTTCGTTCCGAGCAAGCCAGCGAGGCTCAATCCTGAGCTGTCGAGGACGCGCAGAACTTCCGGATCGGTGATCGCGACGCCGCGCTCCATTGAACCCGCATGGCTCTCTGTGGCCGGAAGCGCCATCGCCAGCAACACCAAGAGCAAATTGAGGGTGACGCGAATTCGCATGAGACCCGTTTTGCGACGCCGTTCGTGCTTTGCCAAGTCAAAGGTTGGAGAGCGTCATACCGGCACTTCGGCGGCGTCCGTCCCCTGCTGCCATTTGCGCAGCCGCGCTGCCGCGATGACCAGCAACGCCGCACCGGCCAACGCCCAGCACAGGATTGGCGTCCATTGCAGCAGGGCTTCATAGGCGGCGTTTTTCGTCAGCCCGCCCGCAACGGCGGCGATGCGCGTGAATGTTGCGAGCGCGAGCGCGGAGAACATCAGGCCAAGCACCTTGCCTTCTGCACCGCCGCTGACCGCGATGGCGGCGGCGACCGCACTCATCAGGATGCAGCCCCATGCCGCACCGGCCAGGAACTGCATCGCGATCATGGTGTTCAGCCCGTTTGCGTTTTCCATCCCGAACACCGCGCCGGCGCCCAGCAGCGCCGCGCAGCCGATCACCAGCAGCCCGCCGAGCCGTTTTGTGACGAAGCTCGCCGGAAACATCGCGATGTTGAAGCCGATCCAGTACACCGGCATCAGCCATTGCAGATCGGGCTGCTTGGCGAAGCGCAGGAACAGTTGCGAGCTGTTGACGCTGAAGTGAAGCTGATAGCCGAGTGCAAGAACCAGCACCGCAGCAATGAAGATCATCGCCAGCGCGCCATAGGATTTCGGCACCGCGAGCGGCTTGCGCTCGGGCGCGCTCAGTTTTCCCGCGCGCAACTGGCGTTCGATCCACGACATCATCAGCGCAATGAGCAAAAGCACCACGGTCGACACCACGAACGGAATACGCGGATCGTGATTGCGCAGTGCCACGCCGAGATAGGGAGAGACCGCGCCGGCGATGCCGTAGCCGAGCATCACGAGACACGACAGCATCGGAATGGATGGACGCGCTGCGAATTTTCCGAGCAGTGCGAGCGGCGGCGCGCGCAGCGCCGACGATGTGACAACCCATGTCAGCGTCAGCGCGATCAACGCGATTTTCGCGTTCGGCCCAAGCTCGGCGACGAACGGCAGCGCGATGAACGCAGCACACGACACCACCGTCATCCAGATCACGATGCGGCTCAACCGCCCGACAATCGGCGTCATGCGGTCGGCCGCGATGCCCATCAGCGTATCGGTGACGGTGAAGATCGCCTGATCGAGCAGGAGAATGACGACCACCGCCGTGGGCGGAAGTCCGACCTTGGCGGCGAGCTGCGGCAGATAGACGATGTAGACCGTCCAGCCCAGGGTGAAGAACAGCTGCAACAGCGCGAGACAAATGCCGACCTTGCCGGTGCTCGCAGGAGCAGCCACAGGTTCGTCCGCCGGTTCGATCCGGTCCGCCGTCTTGATTGCAGTCATGTCCACCCCGAGCCGCTGTCCGGAGCATAGGACCGGGACGCTTGCCCTCGCAAGCGGCCGACCCATCGCCCTTTTTCATTGGACGCGCCTGGCCGCCGCCGGGTTCAACGCCGGATTCCCCCGATCTGCCAACACATTGCCAGGCGAATCACCCGCCGGTGGAAAAGTTCGCTCCGATGCAGCGCCCCGGTGAACGATCCGCTAACATCCGCGTTAGTGGAGTGTCCGTAGCAGACAGGAGCCACCGATGGCGACGGCCAAGGCAGCGATTGCGGTTGTCTCATTCCATGAGCAACTGAAACAAGCCCGCGAACTCGTCGTCGAGGGGCACCGCCTGCTTCACGTCGCCAACCGCGACCTCAAGGCTGGACGCAGCGTGGTCCGGCGCACGCAGCAGCTCCTTGCGGAGACCGAAAGCGTGTTTCGCACCAAGCGCCGGCTTCAAGCATCCAGTGTTCAGGCCAATGCAGGATCGACCGGGCTCGGCGGCACGCCGCCCGCCTCGATGGCCTCACCGGCGAGCAGGCAGAGATCCTCCCTGTAACGTCCGGCAACAATCTGAACGCCGACAGGAACGCGCCCGACCAACCCGGTCGAGACTGTCAGTCCCGGCATGCCGATGAACGGCAGCGCGATCTGCGGCATCTGCGCCCGAAGCACCCGATGCAACGACGCTTCACTCTTGAGATCGAGTTGCCATTCGAACGGCAGTTCGCCACAGGGCGGCATCACGATCACTGGGTAAGTCTCGAAAAACATTTCCCACGCACGCACCAGCGTCGCACGCCGGGTCAGCAGCTTTGAGAATGACGCCAGATCGAGCGCGCGCGCGACTTTCTCCTGATCGCGCAGAATGGCCAGCGCGCCGGGATCGCCTTCGCGCTCGGCCATATCCCGCAGAGCATCATAACCGTCCGACAGCCAGAGCTTCATCTGCAGATCGGCGGCTTCCTCGAACGGCGGGATCTCGGTGATCTCCTCGACGCTCCAGCCTGCCCGCTCCAGCCGCTTGCCGGCGTCACGCACGGCGTCAGCAACCTCCTTCACGGTTTCCAGACCGTCCGGACGCAGGCATATCGCCGCGCGCTTCTCGCGGGGCGATCCTTCCAGCGGCGCCGGCACCCACCAAGGATCGCGCGGATCGCGCTGCGCCATGGCATGAAACGCCAGCCGCACGTCACCAACGGTACGCGCCAGCGGGCCTGAGACTGCGGTAATCTGCGGGCCTATCGGCCGTTCGGGCGACGAGGCATTGAACGCCGGAATACGCCCGATGGTCGGCCGCAAGCCATGCACACCGCAGGCATAGGCTGGGTAACGAACCGAGCCTGCAATGTCGGTCCCGTGGGCAATGTGTCCGATTCC
>CALRLJ020000079.1:0-11351 GCA_943368635.1 Sediminibacterium ginsengisoli
CTGCGCGCGCGCTGCGAATGCTTCGGCGGCTGCGGAACCTGTTCAGGCTCAAGCGCCGCACGCGGGCTGCGGGGCGCTATAGGGGGTCTCTGGCTCATCGAAGCAACCTGAATTCTCAACGTCGATTAGTGTTGTCGGTCCAGCGCTATACGCCCGCCGGTGAGAGAAATTATGTCCGAATAGGGCAAAACCATGAAGACAGTTTTGCCTCTATCACCAGCCTTGAAGCCTAGAAATACACTCGCTCGAAACGCTTAGTTCGCCAGACGCCGCACAACCAGCGACGCATTGGTGCCGCCGAATCCGAACGAGTTCGACAGGGCCACGTTGATTTCGCGCGGCCTTGCCTTGTTCGGGACGAGGTCGATCGCCGTCTCGACGGAGGGATTGTCGAGATTGATCGTCGGCGGCGCGACATTATCCCGAATCGCAAGAACGCAGAAGATTGCTTCGATGGCGCCCGCAGCGCCAAGCAGATGGCCGGTCGATGACTTGGTCGAGGACATCGAGACCTTCGACGCCGCGTTGCCGAGCAGCCGCTGCGCAGCGCCGAGCTCGATCTCGTCGCCGAGCGGCGTCGAGGTGCCGTGCGCGTTGATGTAATCGATGTCGGACGCCGTCACGCCGGCGCGCTTCATCGCAGCACTCATGCAGCGATACGCACCGTCGCCATCTTCGGCGGGAGCGGTAATGTGATAGGCATCGCCGGTCAGGCCGTAACCCACGACTTCGGCGTAAATCTTTGCGCCGCGCTTTTTGGCGTGCTCGTATTCCTCAAGCACCACAACGCCGGCGCCCTCACCCATCACGAAGCCGTCGCGATCCTTGTCATAGGGCCGCGACGCGATGGTCGGATTGTCGTTGTATTTGGTGGCCATCGCGCGCAACGCACAGAAGCCGCCCATGGCAAGGCGATTGACCGCAGACTCCGCACCGCCCGCCACCATCACGTCGGCATCGCCGAAAGCAATCAGGCGGCTTGCGTCACCGATGGCATGCGCGCCGGTCGAGCATGCGGTGACGACCGCATGGTTCGGACCCTTGAGGCCGTGCTTGATCGAAACGTAACCCGACGCGAGATTGATCAGACGTCCGGGAATGAAGAACGGCGACAGCTTGCGCGGGCCGCGCTCCTTCAGGATCACGGCGGCTTCACCGATACCTTCAATGCCGCCGATCCCGGAACCGATCATGGTGCCGGTGGCGCAGCGGTCTTCCTCGGTGGTCGGATGCCAATTGGCGTCATCTAGCGCCTGGCTGGCGGCCGCCATCGCGAAAATGATGAAATCGTCGACCTTGCGCTGCTCCTTCGGCTCCATCCAGTCGTCGGGATTGAAGGTGCCGTTGGAGCCGTCGCCGCGTGGAACCACGCAAGCGATCTGGCAGGTCAAATCGGAGACATCGAAATGTTCGATGCGGCGCGCGCCGCTCTCGCCGTTGAGGATGCGTTTCCAGGTCGGCTCGACACCGTTGGCGAGCGGCGAAACCATGCCCAGACCCGTGACGACAACCCTCCGCATACAGTCTTCTCCGGCTCGCTCGGCGAACACTAACAAGCGTGGCTATGACAGCAAGACGGCGGGTCGTTTGAATACAACCCGCCGCCTGTCGTCATGGCTGCGCGAGAGCGTCAGCTCTTGGCGTTTTTCTCGAGAAACTTGGTGGCGTCGCCCACGGTGAGAATGGTTTCCGCGGCATCGTCAGGGATTTCGCAGCCGAATTCCTCTTCAAACGCCATCACGAGTTCGACGGTATCGAGGCTGTCGGCGCCAAGATCGTCGATGAAGCTTGCAGCATCGACAACCTTTTCTGGCTCGACACCAAGGTGCTCGACCACGATCTTCTTAACTCGCTCGCCAATCTCACTCATCGTTTAACCTCGTGCTTGTTCCATTAAACTCGACCGCAAAACGATACGAGCCCCTCGCGGTGCGAAAAATTGCGAATTCGTGCCGTCCGTACCACGCGTCCCTGTACCTTCGCCAGAGCGACGAAGTCACCGAAAACGGCGGCTGGCGCCGGAACGGCAATATACGGGGTTTGGCGATCCTGCAATGGCGTTTTCCCCAACCGATTGCCGTTCGGTTACCATACTTCCCCGGAGTTGACCACACAGCCCCGGCCGCCGTCCAGCACCCTGTCCCGCTTGACAAAAAGCCCTCCAAACAGGGCTTAAATCATGGCCATCCCGCCGTTGACGTGGATTGTCTGGCCGGTCACGTAGGCGGCCTCGTTCGACGCAAGGTAGACCGCCGCCGCGGCGATATCTTCCGGCGTTCCGAGCCGCCCTGCCGGCACCTTGGACAGTACCCCTTCGCGCTGTTTTTCGTTCAGAACGTCGGTCATCGGCGTCGCAATGAAGCCGGGTGCGATGCAATTCGCGGTCACATTGCGGCGCGCATATTCCGCACCCACCGATTTCATCATTCCGATCAATCCGGCTTTCGACGCGGCGTAGTTGCCCTGCCCGGCATTGCCGGTCACCCCGACCACCGAGGTGATCGCGATGATTCGCCCGAACCGCTTGCGCATCATCAGCTTGGTCGCGGCGCGCGCCAGGCGGAACGTGGCGGTCAGATTCACCCGGATGACGTCGTCGAAGTCCTCGTCGCGCAACTGAACAAAAAGATTGTCCCGCGTGATGCCGGCATTGGCGACAAGGATGTCGAGCTGACCCATCGCCTTTTCGGCGGCGGGAACCAATGCCTCGACCTCGGCCATGTCCGAGAGATTGCATGGCAGCACATGCACGCGCTCTTTCAGTTCACCGGCCAGCGTGTCGAGCGCTTCGCGCCGGGTGCCTGAGATTGCAACCGTTGCACCCTGCGCGTGCAGCGCCCGCGCGATCGCGCCGCCAATGCCGCCGGTCGCTCCGGTGACGAGCGCGGTCCTGCCTGTCAAATCGAACATCTCGCCTCCTTTGGGAACGCTCCCAAATCAATTTCGCGCCCCGTTTGCCGCAAGAAAATGCTGTTCGTCAATGACCTATGCCTAATCTCTTGTCACAAACCGCCCCGGCCCATAGCGGTCGTATGGCACCTCCCTTGCATATTTCATTGCATCGCAACGGAGAACACACCGATGGCACCCACCCAAGTCCCGTCACATTCCGCCGGCCTGCAGAAAGTGCTTGGCCCGTTCCAGCTCTGGGGCATCGCGGTCGGACTCGTGATCTCGGGAGAGTATTTCGGCTGGAGCTACGGCTGGAACACCGCCGGAACGCTCGGCTTTCTGGTTGCCACCGTGCTGGTTGCGACCATGTACACAACTTTCATCTTCAGCTTCACCGAACTGTCGACGGCAATCCCGCATGCCGGCGGGCCATTCGCCTACGCGCGGCGCGCATTCGGGCCGACGGGCGGCTTTATCGCGGGCTTTGCGACTTTGGTCGAATTCGTTTTCGCGCCACCTGCGATTTCTCTCGCCATCGGCGCATATCTCAATGTGCAGTTTCCGGGCATCATTCCGAAATACTTCGCACTCGGCGCCTACATCATTTTCATCGCGTTGAACTGGATCGGCGTCGGCATTGCGGCTGCCTTCGAATTGTTCGTGACAATTTTAGCAATTGCCGAGCTTCTGGTCTTCATGGGCGTGGTTGCACCGGGATGGTCGATGGCGAACTTCGTCGCAAACGGCTGGGCTGGCAGCAACGTGCTCAACGGCGCTGCAATTTCCGGCATCTTCGCCTCGATCCCGTTCGCGATCTGGTTCTTTCTCGCGATCGAAGGCGCGGCCATGGCCGCGGAAGAAGCGAAAGATCCACAGAAGACCATCCCGATCGCCTATGTCGCGGGCATTCTGACGCTCGTTGTCCTCGCATTCGGCGTGATGATCATGGCCGGCGGCGTCGGCGACTGGAGCAAACTTGCCAACATCAACGATCCACTCCCGCAAGCAATGAAAGTCGTCGTCGGCGAGAACAGCGGATGGCTGCACATGCTGGTGTGGATCGGCCTGTTCGGGCTGATCGCCTCGTTCCACGGCATCATCATGGGCTATTCGCGCCAGATTTTTGCGCTGGCCCGCGCCGGTTATCTGCCGAAGACGTTCGCGGCCCTCAGTCCGCGTTTCAACACGCCGCACCGCGCGCTGCTGGCAGGCGGCGTCATCGGCGTGATTGCAATCTTCAGCGACGAGTGGGTGCAGTTCGGCGGACAAACACTCACCGCCAACATCGTCACCATGTCGGTGTTCGGCGCGATCATCATGTACCTGATCTCAATGGCGGCATTGTTCAAGCTGCGTCAGAGCGAACCTAATCTGGTCCGGACTTACCGCGCGCCGTTCTACCCGGTGTTTCCGGCTATCGCATTCGGATTGGGTCTGGTTTGCCTGTTCGCGATGGTCTGGTTCAATGCTATGCTGACGTTGCTGTTTCTTGTGCTGATGGCTCTGGCTTACGCGTACTTCCGTATGACGGCCGGTCAGCGTGATGCTGCAGCACCTGACGAGATGCTGTCCGTCACGGCCGGCACCATGCCAGCCGAATAAGGCATTCCAACGCGAGGTAAAACCGTTGCGCTATCGTACCGCCATCGATCAGCAACTGTTCACCTTCGACGACCTGAAGCAGGTAATGGCATTCGCGTCACCTGCCCGCTCGGGCGATTATATCGCGGGCATCGGCGCCGCCTCCGCACAGGAGCGGATGGCGGCGCGTCATGTGCTGGCGGAAGTCCCGCTCAAGCAATTCCTCACCGAGGCATTGATCCCTTACGAGGACGACAACATCACGCGGCTGATCATCGACAGCCACGACGCGAAGGCGTTCGCGCCGGTCTCTCACATGGCGGTCGGCGATTTCCGCAACTGGCTGCTGTCCGAGCAGGCGACGAGCGAGGCGCTTGTCGCACTCGCGCGCGGCCTCACGCCGGAGATGGTCGCCGCAGTTTCCAAGATCATGCGCAATCAGGATCTGATCGCGGTGGCGCGCAAGTGCCGCGTCATCACGCGTTTCCGCGACACTATCGGACTCGAAGGCCATTTGTCTGTGCGCTTGCAGCCGAACCATCCCACCGACGATCTGCGCGGCGTTGCGGCCTCGACGCTGGACGGATTGCTGATGGGCTCGGGCGATGCGGTGATCGGACTAAATCCTGCATCCGACAGCATGCCCGTGCTCGGCGACCTGCTGCACATGCTGGACGAAGTGATCCAGCGTTTCGAGATTCCGACGCAAAGCTGCGTGCTGACGCATGTCACTAACACGATCCAGCTAGCTGAAAGCGGCGCGCCGGTCGATCTCGTGTTCCAGTCGATCGGCGGCACCGAGAAGACCAACCTCTCCTTCGGCGTGACGCCCGAGCTTCTCGACGAAGCGCAAGATGCAGCACTGGCGCTGAAGCGCGGCACGCTCGGCGACAACGTGATGTATTTTGAGACAGGTCAAGGCAGCGCGCTGTCCGCAGACGCCAATTTCGGTGTCGATCAGCAGACCTGCGAGGCGCGCGCCTATGCCTTGGCGCGGCGGTACAAGCCACTGCTGGTGAACACCGTGGTCGGCTTCATCGGCCCGGAATATCTCTACGATGGCAAGCAGATCATTCGCGCCGGTCTGGAGGATCATTTCTGCGGCAAGCTGCTCGGCCTGCCGCTCGGTTGCGACATTTGCTACACCAACCACGCCGAAGCCGATCAGGACGATATGGACACGCTGCTTGTGCTGCTGGGCGCTGCCGGTATCAGCTTCATCATGGGCATTCCCGGCGCGGACGATGTGATGCTCAACTACCAGAGCACGTCGTTCCATGATGCGCTGTTCCTGCGCGAGACCATGGGCCTGAAGCGCGCGCCGGAATTCGAAGCGTGGCTGCAACGGATGCAGATCACCGATGCCGATGGGCGGCTGCGTCCGCCCTCGCCCAACGCGCTGCTCGGCGGCATGGGCAATCTCAAGTCGCTGGTCGCATGACGGATAAGAACGTAACCGAGTCTCCATGGGCCGAATGGCGCAGCGTCACGCCAGCGCGCCTTGCACTCGGCCGTGTCGGCGCGGGCATGCCCACCGACGAGGTGTTACGTTTTGGCTGGGCACATGCGATGGCGCGCGACGCGATCCATGCAGCCCTCGACGTGCCGAAACTCGAGGAGACATTGCAGGCGCAAGGATGGACCGTTGCGCAGACCCGCAGCCGCGCGCCGGATCGCACGACCTATTTGCGGCGCCCCGATCTCGGACGCGTCATCGATCCGGATGAGATCGCGAAATTGCGCGCCGCGCCTTTCATGCGCAGCGACATCTGCATCGTAATCGGCGACGGCTTGTCGTCGCTGGCGGTGGACCGTCACGCAGCCCCGCTGCTCGCTGCATTAAGACCGCTCCTTGCGGACGAGTTGAAGCACGCGCCTGTGGTCATCGCGACGCAGGCGCGCGTGGCGCTGGCAGACGAGACCGCAGAACTGTTGCAGGCAAGATTATCGATCATGCTGATCGGCGAACGTCCGGGCCTGAGTTCGCCGGACAGCCTCGGCATCTACATAACCCATGCGCCGTTTCGCGGGCGCAACGATGCCGGACGCAATTGCATTTCCAACGTGCGGCCCGAAGGACTGAGTTATGCCGCCGCCGCGTTCAAGCTGGCGTGGCTGGTGCGCGAGGCGCTCGCGCGCGGACTAACCGGCATCGAGTTGAAGGACGAGAGCGATCTGGCGCTGCTTGCTGGAAACAAGGACACGCCCGGCCTGCCTGCAAGATAGTCGTTTGCAAAATAAAAGCCGCGCCATCCGAAGATGACGCGGCAATGGCCGTTCTGTTGCTAGGTGGACCTACCCCGAATGGTTACGCCGCGAGGCGCACTTCATTCATGCGAACGTTATCGTTTGCATTTAGGTTTTGACCCGATAACGGCGGTATCATGCCGGGAACACTTCAAGCCTTCATAACGAGCATCGAACCTATTTCGCCCCCATCAAAAACGGTCGTGGATTTGCAAACCGCTTGTGGTGGAGGCGCCGGGGTACTGCCCCCCGGGTCTACTCGTTGTCCGCCTTGAGATTCAGCGCCATCGTCTTGCGACGGAACTAATATATGCCGGATTTCCGGAATTGTAACGTGCAAAACGCCACAATTCCGCTGCGGCAAAAAGCGAAAAAAGCCGGGAACTACTTCGCCGCAGCGATCGCGGCCTTCGCAGCCTCGATGTCGCCCGGTCCACCCACCGACACACCCACCGCACCATCCGCGATGCGCTTGACCAGACCGGACAGCACCTTGCCCGCGCCGATCTCAAGGAAATGCGTCACGCCATTGCTGGCCATGTAGGCCACGCTCTCGCGCCAGCGCACGGTGCCCGTGACCTGCTCGACCAATCGCTTGCGGATCTCGTCGGGATCGGTGATCGCGGATGCCAGCACATTGGACACCAGCGGCGCTTTCGGCTTGTTGATAGTGACGCCGGCCAGTGCCTGCGCCATCGCATCTGCCGCAGGCTGCATCAGGCGGCAATGGAACGGCGCGGATACAGGAAGAAGCATCGCGCGCTTGGCGCCCTTGGTCTTGGCGATCTCAAGCGCGCGTTCGACGGCAGCCTTGTCGCCCGACACCACCACCTGCCCGCCGCCATTGTCGTTGGCAGCCTGACAGACTTGGCCCTGTGCGGCTTCTTCAGCCACCGCGACGGCGGCTTCGTAATCGAGTCCCAGCAATGCGGCCATCGCGCCGACGCCGACAGGCACCGCTTTCTGCATCGCGAGGCCGCGCGTGCGCAGCAGCTTTGCAGTGTCGCTAATGGAGAAACTGCCGGCAGCAGCCAGCGCGGAATATTCGCCGAGCGAGTGCCCCGCAACGAACGCCGCATCGCGTGCGATGTCGATGCCCGCTTCTGCCTCCAGCACGCGCAGCGTCGCCAGCGACACCGCCATCAGCGCCGGCTGAGCGTTCTCGGTGAGTTGCAGCGTCTCCGCAGGCCCCTCCCAGATAATCGCCGTCAACTTTTGTCCCAGCGCCGCATCGACTTCGTCGAACACGGCCTTGGCTGCCGAAAATGCGTCGGCGAGCGCTTTGCCCATGCCGACCGCCTGCGATCCCTGTCCCGGAAAGGTAAATGCTGCTGTCATGGAGTCCTCTCAAAAGATAAGCCGTAAGACACCGCCGGGGCCGTGGGTGTCAAGCTGCGGTGCTGTGAACCTGTGAACGCGGGACCATCGATCGGCCAAAGAGCCGCTCGCCCGCAGGCCCGCAGGCCATTGACCGACAACGCGGAACTCTCCTGCCGGACGCACGTTTTCCCATGGGGCGCTCAATGGAGGGAACGCCATGGAAGACCCTCGCAAACCGCAAACGCTCGCTCTGGCGCCAGTCTTGATCTTTGCCGCTGTTCTGATTGCGGTATTCGGCGCAGCACTGGTGACGGCGTTCGACCGGCATCCAGCCGTTGTTGTCGCCACCGACACCGCGCCGCCGGGCACAACCGGTATGGCAAAGCCGCACATCACGACAGAGCGGCGCTAGGCGGCGGCTAGAAGCCGGACGCCGCCTGATTGCCGTCCACCACGGCGCCGACACGCGCACGCCGCACGTTGCTCGCAAGCTCGCCCGGACGGTCCTCGTCTTTCGGCCGCGAGGTCGCAAGCCGCAGCACCGCAGCGTAACTCGGCTGCACCTCCATCCGCTCCGCGTTCGGTCCACGCATCAGAATTTCGTGGACGCGCCGCAGATTGTAGCAAGGCACATAGAACAACAGATGATGTTCGAGATGGTAGTTGACGTAGTACGGCGCGACGAACAGCCGTTCGAGAAATCCCGCACGCGTGGTGCGTGTGTTGCGTAACGGATCGTTGCTGTCCGGCACGACGGCATGTTCGGCGATGTTACGGATGCGGGTAATCACCATCATCCACGTCATCAGCGGCGTGAGCCACAGCAGCGGATAGGCCCACCACACGCCTGCCATTGCGAGTCCGGCAAACAGAACGGCATTGACGGCCACTTGTGGGCCGAGCTTTTCCCAGAAATTCGCCAGCCGCTGACGCAATGGCCACGATGACTCGCCAATCGCATTCAAAAACTGCGCCTTGCGCTGCTGGTATCCGGTCTGGCCGGTAATATCGCGCCAGAATTTGCGCCGGTAGCTGGGCTGCGTGATCGGAAATGGCGCGGACAGGATCAGGTCTGGGTCGTCGTCCTGCTGCGTATGCGCGTGGTGCTGCAGGTGATAGCGGCGATAGGCACGTGTTTCCGCGAAAATCGGATAGGCACATAACCACTGACTGAGAAACATGTTCACCCTGTCACCGTTGGCGAGACTGCCATGCGCGCCGTCATGCATCAGGATCGCCAGACCAAGCTGACGCGAGCCGATGATGCCGACCGCCAGCAGAGCCGTGAACGGATTAGGCCAAACCGCAACCATCGCAATCGATCCGAGGATGAGAGCCCACGCATGAACGATCAGCGCGACACCTTTCCACGTCGAGCGCGTGCGCACCTCCATCAATTCCTGCTCGGTCATCAGATCGCGGGCACGAATACGCGGAGAGTTCATGGCCCTTTCTCCTTGTTGTCGGATGGTGTTTTACCGAGCGGCGATGCGTCGGCAGTATCGCCTGCGACAAGCCGGAGCCGCGCGCCGTCGGCGACATCGGCCTGCGGTCCGAGCAGGCGCAGCATCTCGGCGACAAGATCGCCGGATGATCGTCCCATTGCTTGACCTTCGATGGTCACGCCGATCGCGATGGCCCAGAAGCGTCGCGCGCTCGTTTCAGGATCGAGCCGCGAATGCCAGCCGCGCGCGATCATCTCGGCGGCATAGGCGCGCAGGCCTTCGGCGTGCAATCGCTCGACGGTGCGCTCGACCAGCGGTGCGAGATCCTGACGGCGACGGGTCAGCGTCATGGCTTCGACGAAAAAGCCGACGGCATCCGTCCCCATCACGCTCTCGACCAGCGAACGGGTGTAGTCGCCCGGCGAGAGCTGTTTGCCCGCGCTCTGCTCGGCGGCGCGCGCCACATACAGCACATCGCGGCAGGCGGCTTCGACGAACAGCGCCTCCTTGGTGCGGAAGTAATAGGTGATCTGGCTCGGGAAAGCGTCTGCGGCCGCTGCAATATCGGCAACGGACACACCGGCCACGCCCCGGTCCTTGAACAAGGCGCTGGCGACATCGAGCAGCCGCGACCGCATCTCCCGTCCCGCCGTGCGGGTCGCACGGGCGGCGTGTTTGGGATCGCTGGGCCGGTTCTTGGCGAACGTAGATGTCATGTCGCGCTCATCGTCATGGAACCAGGATGGCGGCTGATGTCAATCTATTTGTATGTTATACAAACAAGTGGGTCAAGCGCGTTTCATGCCCGTCTCGGGGCTTTCGATCCTTGCCAACCGGGCCAGAATCCTTATAACCGCGCCATCCGTGGATCCCGGCCGGGAGCTGAACGGACGGTCTCAGCAATCTCCAGTTTGATTGATGCGGCAGGGCCAGTCGGTCCGTCGTCCCGTGCTTCCGCCTTCTGAGCAATATCGAGTCCTTTCCGAAGGGTCTCGAAGGGCTTGCCGCCAGGAACCGCGCTAACATTGGAAAGGACTCCCATGCCTCTTTACGAGCATGTTTTTCTCGCGCGTCAGGATGCGAGCGCCCAGCAGGTCGAGGAATTCACCACGCAGATTACCGGCGTGATCGAAGGTCTCGGCGGCAAGGTCACCAAGACCGAGAACTGGGGCGTGCGCTCCCTCACCTACCGCATGAACAAGAACCGCAAGGCGCATTTCATGCTGCTGAACATCGACGGCCCCGCAGCGGTGGTCGCCGAGATCGAGCGGCAGGAACGCATCAGCGAAGACATCATCCGTTACATCACCGTTCGCGTCGAAGAGCTGGAGGAAGGCCCCTCCGCCATGATGCGCAAGGCCGATCGTGACCGCGACGAGCGCGGTGGCGGTGGCTTCCGTGGCGACCGTGAAGGCGGCGGCTTCCGTGGCGGCGACCGCGAAGGCGGTGGCTTCCGTGGTGATCGCGGTCCGCGCCGTCCGCGTGATGAAGATGCAACCGCAGCAGTTGAGGAGTAAGAACCATGGCTGAAGCAGGTGCACGCCGTCCATTCTTCCGCCGCCGTAAAACGTGCCCGTTCACGGGCCCGAACGCGCCGAAGATCGACTACAAGGATTCCAAGCTGCTGATGCGTTACGTGTCCGAGCGCGGCAAGATCGTGCCGAGCCGCATCACGGCCGTGTCGGCTATCAAGCAGCGTGAACTCGCCCGCGCCATCAAGCGCTCGCGGTTCCTCGGTTTGCTGCCTTACGTGATCCGCTAAACGATAATTACGGGCGCGCGAATGTCGCGCGCTCGTAAATCTCTCTGCATTTTATTTTCATAACACCGCGACGACAATCGCGGTGGATGGTTGGGGTTCAAGGA
>CALRLJ020000080.1:0-11336 GCA_943368635.1 Sediminibacterium ginsengisoli
CGCCTGTTCATTGCTAATGCTGTCGGACTGCGGCATCGATCTACACCCAGTATGAAATACGAGCGCGGAAACGGATGAAGAACACAGCCGCGATTGTCGCGTTCACCAGGGTAATCAAGGCCGCCGCCGTATAATTCCCTGCGGACGGCAATTGTCCGAGCAAGGGAGCGCGCGCGATTTCGATGAGATGAAAAAAAGGATTGAGTGACATGAGCTTTGCATGTTCGCCGAGCAATTCGGGCTTCCACATGATTGGCGTAATGAAGAATGCAATCTGAATGAAGCTTGCAACGATTTGCGGAATATCGCGAAAGCGAGCGGACATCATGCCGAGATACATACTCGCCAATGCGCCGTTGAGCGTCACCAGAAGGAAACCCGGAATTGCATAAAGCGCGACGCTGCCGGGCCAAATCTGGAAATAGATAAGAACGCCGAAGTAGATTACAAAATTATGCGCGAAGATAATGATCTTGCCCCACATGAAGCGGAATACATAGAACGTGAACGGCAAACGAATTTGTTTGATGTAGGATTCCGCGCCCGTGAAGAGCGTTCCGGCTTCTGTCAGAATGGAGCTGATGTAATTCCAGATCAACAGTCCGACACAGAGGAACGGCAAGAATTCGTGCAGCTGGGCCTTGAACAACGTTGAGTAAACCAGGCCGAGCGAAACAACCATAATGGCCATGCTGGCAGTCAGCCACAGCGGACCCAACAGTGAACGGCGATAACGCTGCAGAATATCGTTCCAGCCAAGCTTTCCCCAGAGCGCCCACAAGGAGCTTCCGTCAACGGCATCCAGCAATGCCAATTGCGCCTGACTCAGAGTCTTTTTCCGTCCGATCATCAGCATCAAAATTCACCCGCCACGCATCCTCTGCCCCACCGTCGCTTACTCGGCCGGACGGCGGCGCTGAAGGGCTTCCTTATAAACCTCTTGCATGCGGGATAGAAACAGCGACTGGCTGAATTCGGTGCGAACGCGCTCCTTACCGGCCTCGCCCAATCTGGCTGCAAACGCGGGTTGATCCAGCAACCGGCGCAGCGCCTCTGCAAAGGCGGCTGGATCGCTTGGTGGAACGGTAAGTCCCTCCTTTCCATCGCGTGCGATGTTGGGAACGGCTGTCCCAAGAGCTGTATTGACCACCGGCGTGCCCGCGGACATCGCTTCCAACTGCACAATGCCGAAGGCTTCCGCATCCGTGACGGATGGAAATGCCAGCACCTTGGCAGCGTGAACGTATTGCTTGACCTCGTGAGGCTCGAGAACGCCCAAAAACCTCACCTTTTCGAGAACCCCAAGCTGTTCTGCCAGTTTCACCAGATCGGCCTTGAGTTGGCCTTCACCGATGATAACAGCCTCAGCATCGACATTCTGCATGGCATGAAGGAAGACCTCATAGCCCTTGTAGCTGACGAGCCGGCCGACAGCCACGACGAGCCTGGGATGTTGCTTCTGCAAGCCATCGACAGCCTGTTGGTCCGCCGCGCTCAGTACACTCCAGTAGGCATCGTCGCACCCATAGGGCACAACGATACATTTTCCCGCGAACTCCCTCAGGAACGGGGATCTATCGACGATCACCTGATCTGAAACAACGATCTTGTCGGCCCGCTTGAGCGAATGCCGAATGAGCGGGGCCAAAATCCGCATCAACCAGGGGCGGCCGATAACCTCTGCATGCCAATGTACGATCAGGACCGACTCTTTCGGTATCAACAGCCCTCCCATATCCGTCAACGGAAACGGTGAGTGATGAACCACAACATCCGAGGACCGCGCCCGCTCGACAAGCCTGAATGGATAAGTCGGCGCCAACGGCGTCGACATGAGAGTTCCGATGGATGAGACCGCCTCGACATTCACGCCTTCAAATTGATACCGGCGCCCAAAACCGCGCTCGCAAGCAACGAGAACTTCCGTTTCAAAACTCGTTCGTGGAAGCATTGCCAGCATCGCTATGACAGACGGAATCCCGCCATAGACATCGGGCAGATAGACTTTATAGGCATGAAGAATTCGCATCAGGACTCAATGCCGGGACGGCCACCACCAAGCTTTCCGTCGAACGATACACCATCTTGAATGAAAGCGACTTGGGCTTTCACCATCATTGAAACAAGTTCCTTAAAATCGATCTTTGGCCGCCAGTTTAGTACGGAGCGGATTTTCGCGGTATCAGCCCGCGTATAATGACTGTCCACCTTACGAATCAAACCCGGATCCAGGACAACGTGGTCAGTCCATTTACGGCCAACCAGGCCGAAAGCCTCGCTGCAGAAATCCTCGATCGAGTGATCCTCACCAGTGCCGATGACATAGTCATCGGCGGTATGATGCTGAACAATCAGCCGCATCGCTTCCACATAATCCCCAGCAAAGCCAAAATCCCGCCGGACGCTCAGATCGCCCAAGGCGATTTTTCCATCCAACAATATCGGCCGGCCGCGCTCGTCGGCTTCAGACGTCTCATTCAAGCCGAGCGAGACGGCTGCCGCGGCATGAGCGATTTTCTGCGACACGAATGAAAGCGGACGCTTCGGGCTTTCGTGGTTGAACAGAATTCCGCTCGAAACATGTAAACCGTACTGCGCCCGATAAGCACCCACGATGCGGTGGGCATAGAGTTTGGCTGCGCCGTAAGGGGATTTTGGAACGCACAGGGTCCGCTCACTCTGAACGCGATCGTTCAAATCTCCGAATATCTCGGAGGAAGTAGCCTGGAACAAACGGCAAGCCGGTTTGTATTTAAGCAATAACTCGCAGATTTCCTGTGGCACAAGCGCGTTGACCTCAGCCGTTTCTCGAGGCGACGCCCAACTCAAGACAGGCCGCGAGACCGCCGCAAGATTGTAAATCTCGTCCGGCATTACCTCGGAAATCAACGCCTCAAGGAAATCCCGATCGGCTGGATCGCCGCTATGCCAATACACCCCATCCTCATTGGCAGAGCCTGGATGTGTCGAGCGGCGCGATTGCGCATGCACAATACATCCTTGCTGGCGAAGCAAGTTAATGAGGTAGTAGCCGTCCTGGCCGGAAGCTCCTGTAATTAAAATATTTTCTTTCAAAAATATCCCCTGTCCCAAACAGCTCAACTGTAACAACTTCACTCAGACGTAAAAGCTCTGAATGACAGTTGCCTCACCACTCTGGGAAGATGATGGCATGTCTCACTTGCCTCAAAATTACTCGTTATAATTAAAGTGCTGAAATCCATGCTGCTTCACAAGTTCGTCTCGCTGGGCGGCTTTCATATCCTCTCTCATCATCTCCGTGACCAGATCGACGAAAGACGTCGTCGGCGACCATCCCAGTTTACGATACGCTTTCGAGGGATCGCCTAAAAGAGTCTCTACCTCGGCCGGCCGGAAGTAGCGCGGATCGACTTCGACAATGCAGCGCCCGGTGGCCGTGTCGTATCCCTTTTCATCGACGCCCTCGCCTTCCCAACGGATGGCGATGTCGACTTCTTTCGCGGCGACTTCAAGGAATTCGCGAACCGAATGTTGCTCGCCGGTCGCGATGACATAATCTTCCGGCTCATCCTGCTGCAACATCCGCCATTGCATTTCGACATAGTCGCGCGCGTGTCCCCAATCACGGAGCGCATTCAGGTTTCCGAGATAAACCTTCTCTTGAAGACCGAGCTTGATGCGAGCCAGCGCGCGGGTGATCTTTCTGGTGACGAAGGTTTCACCGCGAATTGGCGATTCGTGATTGAAAAGAATGCCATTGCAGGCGAACAGGCCGTAAGCCTCGCGATAGTTCACCGTGATCCAGTAAGCATACAGCTTGGCCACCGCGTAGGGCGACCGGGGGTAAAAAGGCGTCGTCTCCTTCTGGGGAGTCTCCTGAACGAGGCCGTACAACTCCGATGTTGAGGCCTGATAGAACCGGGTCTTCTTTTCAAGTCCGAGAATGCGGATCGCTTCCAGAATTCGCAGCGGGCCTAGCGCATCCGAGTTCGCGGTGTATTCGGGCTCCTCGAACGACACCGCGACATGACTTTGCGCGGCGAGATTATAGATCTCGTCCGGCTGCACTTCCTGCACGATGCGAATGAGGCTCGATGAATCGGTCAGATCACCGTGATGAAGCGTCAGATCGTAACCCTTGTCATGCGGATCGTGATAAAGATGGTCAATACGATCTGTATTGAACAGTGACGTACGCCGCTTGATCCCGTGGACGGAATAGCCCTTGGATAAAAGAAGCTCCGCAAGGTACGCGCCGTCCTGTCCGGTGATCCCTGTAATTAGCGCGGTTTTTTGTTTCATCTCGTCTGTCGACCTTCATTTTCGTCGGACCGCCATTGCAACATCATGGCACTGTCGGCAACTGATTCATACTGACCTGAGTTTCCAGTCGCATTACTGCGGCTTGAGCGACGCACCGCGGAAGATACCGCTGATCCTTTCCAGCAAATTCGCGGGCGCATCGATAATCACGCCTCGTGTGATCATCCAGATACTTGCCACGCTAACTCCCGCCAACAAGAAATACTGGACGAAGATCGCGACAGGCCGCGTTGTCGACATTGTTGAAAGAGCGAATCCTGCGATACGCAGAATGAGAATGCCAACAACCAGAATCCCGATCGCAAAATTGCGGTTCTGTCGCGTTGTCCGAGGAGCGCCGAGAATGGCAACTGCCATCAAGACAAAGACGAACGGATAGATCGGGGCAACAATCCGGTCGTGCAACTCAGCTCGGAACTCTCCCGGAATCTGCTTGAAGACCGGATCGTCGGGCGGAGGCGAAATCAGATCTCCCATGGACCTCTCGCGACGACCATACGTTACATTCTGAACGACGTTCGAGAACTGGGACAGATCGAAGGCGTAGCTGGCGAACGCGACAAGCGCCGGATCGCGCTTTCCGGTCTCGAACCGCTGGAGATTGCCGTCCTGAAGAATCAGAAAGGAACCCCGCTCGTTCTTCTGAACTGTGCCGCGATCCGCAAGAATGTCGATCCGCTCGGCCGGATTACGCTGGTCATCGATAAAAATTCCGACGAGAAGGCCTCCGGGTTGCCGACCCTGAATGCGGATGGTCAGAGGACCAAGTTTCTGAAATTCACCGGGCCGCAGGATGTTCGTGAGTACGTCCGCGCCGATTTCGGTCTGCCACCGCCGCAAGGCGCGCAGGCATTCCGGCACGAAATGAATTGAGAGAAATGCAACGAGTAAACTGACCACGCACGTCGCGAACAGAAACGGACGGAGAAATCTCCCCGGTGACAGACCTGCGGCATTCATCACGATGATTTCGGAGTCGGTCGCGAGCCTGTTGAGCGTATGCGTCACCGCAATCAGTAAAGCGATCGGCGCAATGACCATGGCCAGCAGCGGTATCGCCAGTCCCGTGACGCCAAGAAAAACCAGGATCGACTGGCCCTGCCCCGTCATCAAGTCGATTCCGCGCAACGCCTGCGTGATCCATATGACTCCCGTCAGCGCGACGACAATCAACAGGAACGCCAGCAACGTCGTTCGCACGATATAGCCGTCGATTGCGCTCATTCAGCTTCCGGGTACAGTCCGATTCGGCGGCTATAATGGCCGCCCATAAAGGGGTTATCGTCTTGAGCTATATCGTATATTTCCTGCCCACGGCACCTTAAAATAGCGATTTCGAGGGATAATGTACGCCGCAATCAAACGGGAATTGACCGACGTCTGGCTCGGCCTGTTCGTCTGGACCGGACCGAACCGGTCAATCGCGCAGGCTGCGCGGGAAAAGGGCACCGAAAACTTCGCCATTATCGCAGCAGCCGCAATGCCATGGTCCACATCCGTGGTTGCATCATGCGGCCTCGCCTTTTTGATCGGCTTTCTGACCACGGTAAGGCCGGCGGAATTCTTTCGATCGCTGAAACACCCCGCAAGCCTGGCCCCACTGGCATTATGCCTCGTTGCGTTGCTGGGAGTGCTTTGGGCCGTCGAGATCTCCTGGCACGAAAGGTTTCTCGGTCTGAAGCCTTTGGGGAAATTTCTCGGCGTTCCGCTGCTTATCTACTGCTTCAGCCGGTCCGATCGCGGCCGATATGTTTTCTTCGCCTTTGTCGCATCCTGTTCAATCCTGATGCTGTACTCGTGGATCGTCCTGATTTGGCCGGGTCTGTCGATCCACTACAAATCCGATCAGCCGGGCGTCCCGGTGAAAAACTACATCGACCAGAGTCAGGGATTTGTTTTTTGCGCGTTCGTGCTCGCAGCCATAGCAATTGAAACCTGGCAAAGGCAGCAGCGTGCAATTGCCCTCTTGTCCGCAATCATCGCCGGAGCGATTCTGGCAAACCTCGCTTTCGTCAACGTGTCGCGAACCGCGCTGGTATATTCGCCTGTTCTCGCGGCATTGTTTGCATACCGCTATCTTGAACGCAGACAATTCTGGATCGCATGCCCGGCACTTCTCGCGGCCCTCGCCTGCCTGTGGGCGATTTCACCGAATCTGCAGCACAAGGTTTCCACCGCATTCGCCGAATACCGGACGCCAACAACCGAGCGAGGACCAACCTCGGTAGGCCAAAGGCTTGAACTCTGGAATAAATCGGTAGAGTTCATTAAAGCCGCGCCGCTCATCGGCCATGGCACCGGGGCAGCGAAACCTCTTTTCGTGCGTGACGTCGGCGGCAAGACCAGCCTGCCCACGGGCATCATCGGGAACCCGCACAATCAGACACTGCTATTCACCATCCAGTGGGGACTCGTTGGGTTTCTCGCTCTTTATGCGATGTGGACCGTTCACCTGCTGACATTTCGCGGCCAAGGCCTCATCGCCTGGATCGGCCTGGTTGCGGTCGTCCAAAATATACTGAGTTCGCTGTTCAATTCCCATCTCAGTGATTTTTATCAGGGCTGGCTCTATGTCACCGCAGTAGGAATTGCTGCAGGGACAATAATGCAAGCGGCCAACTCTCGACGAGAATTGGCCGCTCCCGATTTAAATCGTTCGTGACCTGTCAGGTCCGCGTGAGTGTGATGTTGGCGCCCTTGAACTCACTGCCTTGCGAGCGAATCACGACCGACTGGGAATTTCCCTTCGTCGTCGCCACGAGGTCCGCGGAGAATGTACCGGCGCTCACAACGACCTGAAACCGGCCGCCGGCTGTGGTGCCTTGAACATCGCCGCTGACATTCCTTGTGGATTCGCTCCAACTCCCGGATAATTTTCCGCCGTTGGACACAACGTTGCTGGTCAGTTCGATCTTGTAGCTGTCGCTTGCACAACGCAGGGTCTGTTGAAGCGCATTGCCGTCCTCCCTGACCGCATAGGTCGCGCGGCAGCGGATGGCTTCGCGCGAGCCGCTCTCAAACGAGATTGTCCCCTTGCCCGACCAGACACCGGACATTCCGGCAAACGGCTTCGCCGATTGAGCCTGCGCGCCGGGAGAAGAAAATGACAGCCCAACAACGGCAACCATCGCCGCACAGCGGCCGATTGATCCAAATGAAAACATTGCACCTCGCATTATGACAAATCCGCGCGACGAACGGCGCAGACATCCGGAACGCCTTGCTAACTTCGCAAAAGCGAAAACGGTTCCGATACTCAACCTCAAATGGGGACGAATTTTGAACGGCGAAAGGTGTCCTAAGATCAACCTCAGTTGTTCAAATGGCTCAAACCCGCTGAATTTGCCTAGTTCTGAAAAGCCCCATTGCCTAGGCTCGCCTAATACGGTCGTTTGCCCGAAATCGATGGGGCATCGGATGGATCAACAAGATGAACTGACTGCGCTCAAGGATCGCAACGCGCTGACCGGTTCAACGAAGGTAGACTAGGGTTGTTCAGATCAAAGTCCTCCATTACAGTTCCGGCATGAAAAAGTTACTGAAATCACTTCCGCCGATACGGCTTGCCTTCGAAATCAGGGATCGCCTTGTTCACATCGAGCAAAAGGTCGATCGGATATTGCCGACAAGCAGCCCAAGCGAATCGGTCTCCATATATTCCGGAAGCTCCGATCAAGCGTTCGGACCAACCACTTTCGCTCAGAGCGGTGAAGACCTGGTTGTCGTTAACACTTTCTGCCTTCTTGGCAATTTTACGCCGAGCTATTTGGATATTGGTGCCAACCATCCGTGGGACTGCAACAACACGGCGTTACTTTACCGGCGCGGCGCGAGAGGCGTCTCAATCGACGCCAATCCCGATGCAGTCAATCTCTTCAAAAGGGAACGCCCTGACGATGTCGTGGTGAACGTCGGCGCCGGACCGAAACAAGGCATGATGACATTTTACAGGTTCGACAAAATGAGCGGCAGAAACTCATTTTCCCAGGAAATGGTCGATCAGTTTAAAGAGATTGCCCCTACTGCGCGCCTGAACGACACGATCAATATCGAAGTTATGACTCTCAACCAGATCGTTGATAAATTCTGCGGCGGCAAATTTCCAGATTTCCTTTCAGTTGACGCTGAGGGTTTAGACTACGACTTGATCGATGCCGCCGACTTTAGCGTTACGAGACCGACGATGATTTGCGTTGAAACTCGCAATGGCCGCGGTGATGACGTGACATCGCAGATCGCCCCACTGGTAAAAAGCAAGGGATACGTCCCGCTCGTTCGCACTTGGGGAAATGCATTCTTCCTCTCTCTGGACGCTCACGACAAGCTCAAGTTCTGATACCGGCGTTTCGGGCGCGTCGATCGGCAAACGGGTCCGCCGCTATAGTGGGAAATGGCGAACCAGACAGCAGGATGGGTCAACTTCTCAACGCGACAATCCGAACAAAAAACGATGCCCACATTTTCAGACAAATTCTCGATCATTGTTCCGACCTGGAATGCCGCGAGCCACCTCGACATCGTATTGAGCTATTATAACGATCTCGGCCTATCTCCCCTGCTGATCGTGGATAGCAAGACAGCAGATGCAACTCTCGAGATCGCAGGCCGGTTTCTGTGCTCCACTCTCGTTGCCGACAACCCGACTTCCCGGTCTCAGTTCATCGTCAAGGCCGGCGCCGAAGCCGTCACCACCCCATGGGTGCTCAGGCTTGATGACGACGAGTTGCCGAGCAGAACGATGCTTAACTACATCTCGGAGATTGTCGAAAGCCTAGACCAGGATGCAATTGTTGGATTCGTGCGGCATCAATGCGCCATCCGGAATGGAAGGCTTTACTCAAGTCTTAAACACACCGGGCATTTTCATCGCCAATGGAGATTGTTTCAGCCGCGGAGGGTGGAGTATGTCCAGACTGCCCATACGCCAGGTTACGCGACCCCGCTCGAACGAAGGATGGAAGCACCGGACAGTGCCGATATGGTACACTTGGACTGGATCGTCAAAACCCCCGAAGAAAGAAATAGCAAGATCATCCGGTACGACGATCACACGAAGAACAGCGGATCGGAATGGCGAAACTTCTACCTCGCGGACATAATCGACAAAGACTTTAACAAGCAGCTGATCGAACTGAAAACGACCGGATTCGAGGGCCTGGCATTCAAGTTGGACGCCCGCTTCGCCTCGATAGAACCCGCTCCTGTACATAAGAAGGCTTCATCGATGCGACTCTATCTTGGCTCTCGGGATTACAAGCCGGAGGGGTATCTCACGGTCGACATTGACCCCGCCATGAACCCTGACATCGTGGCAGACATCACCAAAATGGATGTCATTGGCGACAGCACGGCCGATGAAGTCGTTGCCGGACATGTGCTTGAGCACATTGAATGGCCGGACAGCTTCCTGGCCATGGCAGAATTCTCCCGGGTGCTGCGCATCGGCGGCAAGGTCAAGATCGCAGTTCCCGACATGGGGGCCTTGATGCGCATGATTTTTACGGGAGACTCCCTCTTTCACGTGATGGGACTCGTGTACGGCGTCGGCGGGAGAGCGAATACATTCGAGGCGCACCGCTATGGCTTCACATCCGGAATGTTGACGGACATCCTGCAGACTCTTGGATTTCAGAATTTCAACTGGTGGAATTCAGATGTTCCGGATGCGTCTAACGGGTGGATTCCACGCTACGACAACAAACATATTGGCGTTTCGTTGAACATCGAGGCGGAGAAAGTCCGCAATTCATCCGTCGACGCGAAGGCAGTACACGAAGCGCTCGTGCGAGAGCCGCTATCAGATTTTCTCTCCGTGGTCGGAGATAGAGAAATGAGTCTTAGCGAGAACACCGCGCCCCCTCAACTCTATCAGAACATTCACTTCAAGCTCATTGAAGCGCGACAACGCATCAAATATCTTGAGGAACAGCAAAAGAAATGAATGTCCACCAGATCATAACGAAAACCGTACCGCCGCCCCTTAAGCCGATCGTGCTCCAGTTTGCCGGCTTCGCGGGGCACATAAGGCGGGTCGTAAGGGAGCGCAGGAGTATCCGTGGCGACAACCTGGAGACTGCATTCTGGTCAATCACCTATATTAGAAAGTTTGCTTTTCAAAGAATGCAGCGATTGCTTCAAGGGATAGCCACGCGACTATCCAGCGCTGCGGTCTCTTCGAAACTAGCGAGCGAAGCCGACGTGGATCCCCGGCCGCGAATTGCCGCGTTGGTAACAGGCGGCATTGGTGACTATGTTGTCATCGCAAGATTTCTGCGGGATTTGGCTGCAAATGTCGAGCCGTTCCACATAGACATCTTCTGTTCCAACCAGGATGCGGCGGATTGGTTGTTTGCCTCAGTGCCGGGGTTTGGCGGCGCCTATTCCGAGTTTCTCTTCAACAGTCAGCAGGTCGTAGACGCTTACACCACTTCGGTGAGAATCAATCAGTTCATCGTTGTGCATACGGAACGATTGCGTTGGCAGAAATTCCGGAGCGCCAAGAAACTCTCAAAGGTGATCGACCGCATTGTGAAGTATCGCAGCAAGATAGAGGTATTCGTCCAACAACATCCATATATGGACAACTTCCTTGCCGAGAAGATTGTGTTCTCCGGACAGAACCGGGAAAACTTTCTACATGAAATGGCGGGCATAACTTATACCGGCTCCGCGCTCGATTTCGAAACTGACGAAGGAGCGATAGAACGATTTGGCCTCAGCGGTCGAAATTACATAACGGTCAACAATGGATTTGACACCGATTTCGTCATCTCCGGCAAAACCGCTACAAAATGCTACCCGCACTACGATGAGTTAATTCGGCTATTCAAGACGAACTTCCCTGGCATCATGGTCGTTCAGGTCGGAGCAAAGAATAGCACCCCCATTAAATCGGCAGACCTCAATCTGATTGCCAAGACGAATCTGCGCGAAGTCTCCGCGATCCTCAAACAAAGCCAGCTTCATATCGATAACGAAGGCGGTCTCGTCCATATCGCGAAAGCGCTCTCAAAGAAAAGCTGCGTCATCTT
>CALRLJ020000081.1:0-11265 GCA_943368635.1 Sediminibacterium ginsengisoli
GCACCGGGAAACGGGTGAAAGCCGGTAATCAGGATGCGCGACCGTCCGCCCATCACCGCTCCAGCAATGCAGCGACCGTATCCGCTGCGACGGCGGGTGTCATGCGGCCCTCGGCAACGGTGGCTTCAAGCTGTTTCACCTTGGCGCGAATGGCGGGGTCCGAGCGCAGCCGCGCCTTCAGCCGGTCTTCGAGCATGGTCCACATCCACTTGACCTGTTGATCGCGGCGGCGCGCATCGAAATCGCCCGATGCATTCATCGCCGTGCGGTGCGCGAGGATTTTCTCCCAGAGTCCGTCGATGCCGGCGCCGGTCAGCGCCGAATAGGTCACCACCGGCGGGTGCCAGTGCTGCGAGCGCGGCGTCAGGATGTGAAGCGCACCGCGATATTCGGCGGCGGCAAGATTGGCGCGCTTGATGTTATCACCATCGGCCTTGTTGACGGCGATCATGTCGGCGAGTTCGACAAGGCCTTTCTTGATGCCCTGCAATTCGTCGCCGGCACCCGGCAGCATCAACGCGAGGAAAAAATCGGTCATGTCGCAGACCGCGGTCTCGGACTGCCCGATGCCGACGGTTTCGACCAGCACCACATCGAAGCCGGCGGCCTCGCACAACAGCATCGCCTCACGCGTTTTGGCGGCGACGCCACCGAGCGTGCCGGATGCAGGCGAGGGGCGGATGAAGGCGTTGTCTTCTGCCGACAACCGCGACATCCGCGTCTTGTCGCCCAAAATAGACCCGCCGGTGCGCGCCGACGATGGATCGACCGCCAGCACTGCGACTTTGTGCCCCTTCGCGATTAGCGCCATGCCGAGGGCATCGATGGTGGTGGATTTGCCGACGCCCGGCGAGCCGGTAATTCCGACACGGACCGCCCTGCCGGTGAGCGGCAGCAACTCCTGCACCAGATCGCGCGCCTGTGTCTGATGGTCGGCGCGGCGGCTTTCGATCAGCGTAATGGCGCGCGCCAGCGCCGCGCGGTCGCCGGAACGAACATCCAGGGCGAGGCGGGATGTTCCGCTAGCGGAATTCATCGCGTCAGCCCGCATCGGCGAAGTTGTTTCACCCGACGCTCACTCCGCGGCTTCGCTGGAATGACCGAGCCGGACGTTAAGCTTGCGGATCAGTTCTTCTGCTGCGTCCGCAATCACCGTGCCCGGCGGGAAGATCGCCTCGGCGCCGGCCTTGTAGAGCGCATCGTAATCCTGCGGCGGAATCACGCCGCCGATAATGATCATGATGTCCTCGCGGCCGCGCTTCTTCAGCGCTTCCTTCAATTCCGGAACGGCCGTGAGGTGCGCCGCCGCCAGCGACGACAGCCCGAGCATGTGGACGTCGTTCTCGACCGCCTGACGCGCGGCTTCGTCTGCCGTGGCGAACAGCGGCCCGATATCGACGTCGAACCCGACATCGGCGAAGGCCGAGGCAATGACTTTCTGGCCGCGATCGTGACCATCCTGACCGATCTTGGCGACCAGAATGCGGGGGCGGCGCCCCTCTGCATCCTCGAATGCATCGATGAGAGCGGAAAGCTTTTCGACCCGGTCGGACATGGTGGCGGCCTCGCGCTTGTAGACGCCGGTAATGGATTTGATTTCGGCGCGATGACGGCCGAATACCTTTTCCATCGCATCGGAAATTTCGCCGACAGTGGCTTTGTGACGTGCAGCGTCGATGGCCAGCGCCAGCAGGTTGCCGTTACCTTCGGACGCCGAGCGCGTGAGTGCCGCGAGCGCCGCATCGACATCGGCCTGCTTCCGCTCGGAGCGAAGCCGCGCCAGCTTGTCGATTTGCAGACGCCGCACCGTGGAGTTCTCGACCTTGAGCACGTCGATCGCGGCTTCGTTCTCGGGCTTGTATTTGTTGACGCCGATCACGGCCTGTCGGCCCGCGTCGATGCGGGCTTGTGTCTTGGCGGAGGCTTCCTCGATGCGCAGCTTGGGCACGCCGGCCTCGATGGCCTTGGCCATGCCGCCCAGTTCCTCGACTTCCTGGATATGCGCCCATGCCTTGGCTGCGAGATCGTGGGTCAGCCGTTCGACGTAATATGACCCGCCCCACGGATCGATGATCCGTGTGGTGCCGCTTTCCTGCTGCAAGAATAGCTGGGTGTTGCGTGCGATGCGTGCGGAGAAATCCGTCGGCAGCGCCAGCGCTTCGTCCAGCGCGTTGGTATGCAGCGACTGGGTGTGCCCCTGCGTTGCGGCCATCGCCTCGATATTGGTGCGGACCACATTGTTGAACACGTCCTGCGCGGTGAGCGACCAGCCGGAGGTCTGGCAATGGGTGCGCAGCGACAGCGAGCGCGGGTCTTTCGGGTTAAACGGCTTCAGGAGCTTGGCCCACAGCAACCGCGCCGCGCGCATTTTGGCCACTTCCATGAAGAAGTTCATGCCAATCGCCCAGAAGAACGACAGGCGCGGCGCAAAGCGGTCGACATCGAGCCCGGCAGCCAATCCTGCGCGGAGATATTCGACGCCGTCGGCGAGTGTATAGGCGAGCTCAAGATCCTGCGTCGCACCCGCTTCCTGCATGTGATAGCCGGAAATCGAAATCGAATTGTATTTCGGCATCTTCGTTGAGGTGTATGCGAAGATGTCGGAGATGATCCGCATCGATGGTGTTGGCGGATAAATGTAGGTGTTACGCACCATGAATTCTTTGAGAATGTCGTTCTGAATGGTGCCCGACAGTTTCTCCGGCGGCACGCCCTGTTCTTCGGCTGCCGCAACGAACAGCGCGAGGATCGGCAGCACCGCGCCGTTCATGGTCATCGACACGCTCATCTGGTCGAGCGGAATGCCGGCGAACAGCGTGCGCATGTCATAAATGGAGTCGATGGCCACGCCCGCCATGCCGACGTCGCCGGAGACGCGCGGATGATCCGAGTCGTAACCGCGATGGGTCGCAAGATCGAACGCGACCGAGAGACCCTTCTGGCCGGCTGCGAGGTTGCGGCGATAGAAGGCGTTGGAATCTTCTGCCGTCGAGAAGCCTGCATACTGGCGCACGGTCCACGGCTGATTGACATACATGGTGGGGTAGGGGCCGCGCAGATAGGGCGCGATGCCGGGCCATGTGTCGAGGAAGTCGATACCCTTGAGGTCGGCGTCGCTATAGTTCGGCTTAACAAGCAGACCCTCGGGCGTGAGCCACGGCGCGGCATCGCTCTCGCTGCCGGAGACGGCAGCTGGCGCGAACGCGACATCGGCGAAGTTCGGAATACGGGTCATGCTGCACCCATTTTAGCATAGGCAGCTTTCAGTGTCGCGAGGGCATCGCCTCCGGCCGCAACGAAGTCGGTGACGCCTGCTGCGCGCAAGGCTGCCTCCAACTCTCCCGGACGGCCTGCCAGATAGATATGTTTGGCGCCCGCGGTATGAAGGGCCTGTGCGGCAACGACGGCCTGCGCTGCATAGACCTTGTCGGACGAGCATAGGCAGACAAGTGATGCGCCGGATGCCGTGAAGGCAGCGGACAGGGTTGCCGGGTCCGACGAGCCGCTCGTATCGATGGCCTCGATGCCGCCGGTCTCAAAGAAGCTTTTTGCGAAGGTTGCCCGCGCCGTGAAATCTGCCGCCGTACCGAGATTGGCGAGGAAGACCGCCGGACGTTTGCCTGACTTCTCCAGCATCCGGTCCGACGTATCGCGCAGCGCCTCGAACGGTGCGGCAAGACGGATGGGCGCGAGTGCATCGAACGTCATCACGACTTCATCAGACCACGGCAGAACCGCCAGCGTTGCATCGAGCACCGCAGGCTTCTTTTCGTGCAGGTTCGGAAATTCGCTGGCCCCGGTCAGCACATCCTTGCGCTTGGCGATGTTGACGTCGCGCGCTGTCCGAACGGCGCTGACTTTGGTCTGAATGATATTCTTCTCAAGCGCTGCGAATGCACCACCAGCCTTTTCGATCTCCTGAAACTGCGCCCATGCGGCTTCGCAAAGCTGCTTGGTCAATGTTTCGATGCCGCCGGAGCCTGCCGCCGGATCTGACACCTTGTCGAGATTGGATTCCTCCAACAGCACAAGCTGGGTGTTTCGGGCGATGCGACGCGCAAATGCGTCGGGCAGACCAAGCGCCAGCGTATGCGGCAGGACGCTGATGCTGTTCGCGCCGCCCAGCCCTGCGGAGAAGGTCGCGATGGTCGCACGCAGCATATTCACGTCGGGATCGCGCTGCGTGAGCATGCGCCATGAGGTCTCCGCGACGATGAACATCGGCTGCGGTGTAAGGCCGCAACTTTGCTCGATGCGAGCCCATAGCAGCCGCAGCGCGCGGAATTTCGCCATGGTGAGAAACTGGTCAGCATCGGCGCTCAGGCGCGCGTAGATCATTCGCCGAGCATCGTCGAGTGCGATACCGGCGCCTTCCAGCGCTCGCAGGTAGGTGACGCCGACGGCGAGGACATAAGCCAGTTCCTGCGCTTCCGAACCACCAGCGTCATGGATCACCCTTCCGTCAGCGGGTGCGAAGGGCCCGCGAAAGCCGATCTTTGCAAGCTGGGCAATCTTTGCGCCGAAAACCTTTGCGATTGAGTCCCATGGCCCATGGCTAGAGCCGCGCACGCCGCCGCCACCGATGGGGTCAAGGCCGAAGCGGACATTGACGGCGGAGAGCGCGATTTTTTTCGCGGCGAGCAATTCCGCGAGATGCTGTCCCATGTCGCGCGACTGGGGGCCGATCTCGAATTCGATGCCAATACCCGCATCGAGGTAAACCCCGTCGAGGACGCGCGCGAGCGCTTCCCTGGTCGGCGGCAAACCGAACCCCCGCGCGCCGTTGGCACCTGCGAAAACGATGGTCAGGCCTGTCGCGCCGTTCTCAAGATCATGAAGCGCCTGCGCGTTGGCGATCGCGGCATCCGGATGATCCACGCGCTGCATGATTTGCCATGGCGCACCGGCAACGCGCGCAGGAATGGCTGTCGCATCGCGTGCACGCTCATAGATCGGGTCGATCCGCAGTCCGTCGTAAGTCTTGCCGACCAGCTTTTCGAATGGCGCGCCTTTCAGAACCCCATCAGCCAGCTTCCGCCAGTCGTCACGGGAGGCAGGGGCAAAGTCGGCAGCGAGTGGCAGGTCGTCGGTTTCAGTGGACATTCAGAGGGTTAGCTCCCGGAAAAGCATGTTTGTTGGGCTGAAAATGCCATGCGGCGGGGCGCAAGCCAATCGGTTGTTTGAGGCGTTTACTGCAAATCAGGCAAGCGTTCGATGCCATCAGCCGGAAGCCCGGCGAGGGCCTGACGCGGGGTTTGCCCCGCGATGACGCGATCGGGCGCGATCTCCGCCAACGGCACCAGCACGAAGGCACGTTCGAACAAGCGAGGGTGCGGCAGCGTCAGTTCCGGCTTGTCGAGGAGGACGTCGTCGTAAGCGATCATGTCGAGGTCCAGCGTGCGCGGCCCCCAGCGCCGCTCGCTGGCCCGGTCACGGCCAAATTTCTTCTCGATCTTGTGCAGCGTGAACAGCAGCGCGTGCGGATCGAGGCTGGTTTCGATCTCGATGCAGGCGTTGACGAACGGCTCTTGATGTTCGTCGCCCCATGGCGGCGTTGTGTAGTCCGAGGAGCGGGCGACCAAGGCGGCTTGCGCCATGCCGCAGATGTTGGCGATGGCCTTGACGAAGGTCGCGCGGACATCGCCGACATTACCGCCAAGCGCAATCAGGGCACTTGCCATAGTGTGCTATCGCGAACGCGTGATGACGACGCCAACGTCGTCGAAGATTGCGGCAATCGGCGCATGCGGCTTGTGGACCGTCACCTTGACTGCGCCGACGCGCGTGAAAGCGGTGAGAATGGATTCCGCCACGGCACCTGCTGCGCGTTCGAGCAGGTAATAGTTATGCCCCTTGAAGGCCGCGCTCGCGGTCGCGACCACGTCCGAATAGGACACGGTGTCGGCGAGTTTGTCGGTGCGGGAGGACTCTGCGAGATCGATGGACAATTCGAGATCGATCACGAACCGTTGGCCGACTTCGGCTTCATGGTCCATGACGCCGTGACGGGCGTGGATCAAAAGTCCCTTGATGAAGATCACGTCGCTCATCGCTTGTCCTCGATTGCCGATGCCACGCGCAAGGCCTGCACCGTTTCCGCAACATCATGTGCCCGGATGATTTTCGCGCCGCGCTGCGCCGCCAGCAGATGCGCGGCAAGAGAGCCGCCGATCCGCTGATGCGGTTCGGAGGGCGATACCGTCGAGATGAATCGCTTGCGCGAGGCGCCGACCAGCAGAGGCAGGCCAAATTGGTTCAGATCATCGAGCCGTGCGAGCGCGGTCATGCTTTGCTCCGGCGTCTTGCCGAAACCGATGCCGGGGTCGAGGACGATATTTCCCTGCGGGATATTCGCTTTCGCGGCAATCTCGAGCGAGCGTGTGAAAAACGTCACCATGTCTGCGATGATGTCGATGGCGGGATCGACGCTGTCCCGATTGTGCATGACCACCACCGGCGCGCTATGATCGGCGATCACCCGCGCCATCTCCGGATCTCGTTGCAGACCCCAGACGTCGTTGGCAATGACAGCGCCGTTGCCCAGTGCCCACGCCGCCACCGGTGCCTTCATGGTGTCGATGGAAACAGGGATGCCCAGGATGCCAACTGCCGGCAGAATGTCCCGCAGGCGTTGCAATTCCTCGTCGGCCGAAACCGGCTCCGAACCATAGGGCCGGGTGGACTCCGCGCCGATGTCGAGGATGTCGGCGCCCTCCGCGATCATCCGTTTTGCTTGCGCAAGGGCGAGTTCGGATGTGGTGAACCGGCCGCCGTCGGAAAACGAGTCAGGGGTGATATTGAGCACGCCCATGACCACGGGAAGGGGACGCGCAAACAGCCCCCGCAGCACCGGATGATACGGCGCGGCAGCCGGATTTGGAGATCGGGACGGGGCGGCCATCATGCGGTGGCTTTGCGCGGTCCCCGCTGGCCTGTCAAGCGAACGCGGGACGGGCTGTGGCCCAAAGGTCTGCCCAAAGGCTCTGGCGCAATGCGCCTCGGGCTGCCAGCCAGCCCAGATCGTGGGCCGGTTCAGTAGGAAATTTTCAGCGGCAGCTTGCGGGCGCGCTGGATCAACTCGGCGACCGACTTGTCCGACGGCAGAACCTGGACCAGTTTGCGCTTGTCGTTGGCCTCCTTCATGGCTTGCGCGAGCCGCTGAGGATTGCGTTGCACGAATTCGCGCACGGTTACGACGCCCGCAGCCCGCAGCAACTCGGCCTTGGCCTTACCCATTCCCTTGATGCGCATGCAGTCGGCGATGTTCGCCCAGGCCAGCAGTTGCTGCTCACTGAGGCCGGTCCTGGCGGCGAGCGCCTTCCTGCCCTTCGGGGTGCTGGCATTGTCGAGTAGCGCTGCGGTCGTGCGAATACCTTGTGCCTTGAGCTTGGCCTGGGCATGCGTGCCGAGGCCGTCGATCTTCGAGAGGGGATACGCTGCAAGTGGATTGGACATGATACTCGAACTTGGAATTGAATTTACGCGAACTTGGACAGACCAGGCGTTTCGGCAATGATGGCGCGCATTCCGTCCGCACCAATTTTGTCGCGGCCGAACTTGAACAGTTCACGCGCAAGGTTCTGAATCTCGCTCATTCCGAGACCCAAACCCATCAGCTTTGCGCCAAGGGCCATAATACCGCCACCGAGCAGGCCCGCGAGACCGCCGCTGGAGCTGGCGGATTCGATCACGGCCTCGGCCCCCGGAATCTGCTCGATCAGCGAACGCACGTGTTCCGCCGGCCCCTCCTTGCGAAGGAACCCAAGCATGGCACCGACGGCTTTTTCAGCCACAGCTTCGTCAATGCCGGCTTTTGCAGCCAGCTCGCCAATGAACGCGTTCATTAAATGCCCCGTGCCCTCCGGTTGCGTGCCGGATCTTCATTTGTGATTTTATCTTGAGCGTGTGCGTTGCGGATTACAAGCGATGGCGCTTTTTGAAACTGCAGTTTGAGCGCAATCGGTCGTGAAGTGTTGCAACGATGCAAGAGTGATCGTCGATTTTGCGATTATTTGCCCTGCCAATGGCGACAATTGAGTGAGGACGGCATCCAACTACGCAGCGAATGCGAGTTCGTTTCATTCGATTGTGCGATTTATTTGGAGGTTCGCATCGCCGGGTATCGCGATCGCAGGTCGAGAATTGACTGAATCAAAGAAGAATTCACTCATTCGCAGTGACGAAGCGACTTATATTCAGAGTCATATATAATGCAGCGCGGTATTCGCTTGCGGTCGCGGATGCATCCTGCGGGTTGACCGGCAGGTTCCAGACTGCAAGATCACACACAGCGCGCCGCGTTTTCGATTGGCTAATCCAGAGTTTGCAAGAGGCGAGAGATGGCAAAGAAGGCGTCCAAAACTGCTTCCGAACAGGCGGCAACGCCGGCTGGCACGGGAAGCGCCGCTTCCGCCGATACAGACAAGACGATCTTCATTGGAAAGGGCGATCAGCCGGCATTTCTGACGCTGGGGCTGGCGAACCGGCACGGCCTCGTGACCGGCGCGACCGGAACGGGCAAGACCGTGACATTGCAGATCATGGCGGAGGGCTTCGCACGTGCGGGTGTGCCGGTGTTCGCAGCGGACATCAAGGGCGACCTTTCCGGGATCGCCGAAGTGGGCGAGGCCAAGGACTTCATTCTTAGCCGTGCCAAGGGTATGGGCCTTCAGTTTCAGCCGGATCAGTTCTCGACCATATTCTGGGATGTGTTTGGCGAGCAGGGCCATCCGGTCCGGGCCACCGTCATTGAAATGGGGCCGCTGCTGCTGTCGCAGATGCTGCAGCTCAACGATGTGCAGGAAGGCGTTCTCAACGTGGCATTTCGCGTTGCCGATGAGCATGGTCTTCCTCTGGTCGATATGAAGGATCTGCGCGCCCTGCTTGACGCCATTGTGCCCGGCACGGGCAAGGATGACGGCAGCGACCCCCTGCAAGACATCCGCAAGGCCGCGCAATCCTTCGGCAACGTCAGCAAAGCGACCGTCGGGACCATCCAGCGCCAGTTACTGGTGCTGGAAAATCAGGGTGCGGACAAATTCTTTGGCGAACCCGCACTGCAATTGAAGGATTTCATGCGCACCGATTCCAGCGGACGCGGCATGGTCAACATTCTCGTCGCCGACAAATTGATGTCGAGTCCGAAGCTGTACGCGACATTCCTGCTCTGGATGCTCTCCGAGCTGTTTGAGGAACTGCCGGAGGTGGGCGATCCGGCAAAACCCAAGCTGGTGTTTTTCTTCGACGAGGCGCACTTGCTGTTCAACGATGCGCCGAAGCCGCTGATGGACAAGATCGAGCAGGTCGTGCGCCTGATCCGGTCCAAGGGCGTCGGCGTCTATTTCGTGACCCAAAACCCGATCGACGTGCCGGACAAGATTTTGGCCCAGCTCGGCAACCGCGTGCAGCATGCGCTGCGCGCTTTCACGCCGCGCGACCAGAAGGCTGTGCAGGCCGCAGCCCAGACGTTCCGGCCAAACCCGAAGCTCGATACCGCACAGGTCATCATGGAGCTCGGCAAGGGGGAGGCGCTGGTGTCGTTTCTGGAAGGCAACGGCACGCCGTCGATGGTCGAGCGTGTGATGATCCGTCCCCCGACCGCGCGGATCGGACCGATCACGCCGGAGGAGCGAAAAGCCATTATTGCCGCAAGCCCGGTGAAGGGAAAATACGACACCTCCATCGATGCGGAATCCGCATTCGAAATCCTGCAAAAGCGTCTGTCCAACACCGCTGCGCCGGTGGGCACGCCGGGTGCCGACGGATCGGCTTCCGGAGGCGGCGGTGTCCTTGGCCAGATCGGATCGATCGTCGGGAGCATCTTCGGCACCAACACGCCGCGCGGGAGACTTTCCACCGGTCAGGTGATCGCGCGCAACGTCACGCGCTCGGTGACCAACAAGGTCGCGGGTGATGTCGTGGCGGGCATTGGAAAATCGCTCGGTGGATCGCTCGGCAGTTCGATTGGCCGTTCGATTGTGCGCGGGACGCTTGGCAGCCTGTTGCGGCGGTAGCCATCGCGCCGCTTGCAACGCGCATCATCTGGTTTGAGGATACGATATGTCTGCCACGCCACAACTCGCTGCCGTTCTCGATCATATCGACAAGGATTTCGACAAGAGCCTGGAGCGGTTGTTCGCGCTGCTTCGGATCAAATCGATTTCGGCTGATCCGGCCTTTGCGGACGATTGCAAAAAGGCTGCGGATCATCTCGCAGCCGACATCGCATCCATCGGATTTGCCACCGATGTGCGCCCGACTGCAGGGCATCCGGCCATCGTCGGCAAGAGTAACGGCCAAAAAGGCGGCGCGGGTGGCGACGCTCATGTGCTGTTCTATGGTCATTACGATGTGCAGCCGGTCGATCCGCTCAGTCTCTGGCATCGGCCGCCGTTCGAGCCCATCGTCACCGATCATGCCGATGGCCGCAAGATCATCGTTGCGCGGGGTGCCGAGGACGACAAGGGCCAGTTGATGACCTTTGTTGAGGCTTGTCGGGCGTGGAAGAATGTCACCGGCTCACTGCCGCTGGATGTGACAATCCTGATCGAGGGTGAGGAGGAGGTCGGCTCAAAGAACTTCGGTCCCTTCCTTGAGAAGCACAAGAAAGATTTCGCCGCGGACTTCGTGCTGGTCTGCGACACCGGCATGTGGGACCAGAACACACCGGCGATCACGACCTCGCTGCGCGGCCTCGTTTACGACGAGGTCAAGATCAAGGCGGCAAACCGCGATCTGCACTCCGGCATCTTCGGCGGCGGTGCGCAGAACCCGATCCGCGTGCTGACGCGCATTCTTGGAAGCCTCCATGACGACAACGGTCACATCACCATTCCGGGTTTTTACGACGGGGTGAAGGATCTGCCGCCGGACATCCTGGCGCAGTGGAAAAATCTCAATCTCTCTCCGGAAACATTCCTGAAGCCGATCGGGTTGTCGGTTCCTGCCGGCGAGAAGGATCGCTTGCTGATCGAGCAGGTGTCGTCACGTCCGGCCTGTGACATCAACGGCATCGTCGGCGGATACACCGGCGAAGGCTCCAAGACGGTGATTCCGGCGGAAGCTTCCGCGAAGGTTTCATTCCGTCTGGTGGAGGGGCAGCAGCCGGAGAAAATCCGCAAGGCCTTCCGCGATTTCGTCACCTCGCGGCTGCCGGCTGACTGCACGGCCGAGTTCATCGATCACGCCGGAGCGCCTGCCATCGCGCTGGATTGGGGCATGAGGCCGCTGGCGGCGGCTAGGCGCGCGCTGACCGATGAATGGGGC
>CALRLJ020000082.1:0-11207 GCA_943368635.1 Sediminibacterium ginsengisoli
GTCGGAACATCCGGCGCGATGAAGTGCGCTTTATGGTCCGCCGTGAAATACCCCCCCTCCGAAAAGAACCGCGGCTGCGGTTCAACCGCCCCGTGAGGCATCGGCCACAGGAATGGCGACATATCGTCGAAACCGTCATCCGCAATCGATGCCATCGCACCAATATCGAAATCGCGGCTGCCGCGATTTTCAAACGCGGAGAGCGCTGCGTGTTCGCGAAAAATATCGGCTGCGGAGGTGTAAGAGAACGCTGCACCATAACCGAGGCGCTTGGCCACCTCGCTCACGATCCACCAATCCGGCTTGGCCTGTCCCGGCGGTGGCAGGAACGCGCGCTGTCGCGAGATTCGGCGTTCGGAATTCGTCACCGTGCCGGACTTCTCGCCCCAGGCATGTGCCGGCAACAGCACGTGCGCGCCGGAATTGATGCTATCGTTGGATTGCACATTCTCGGAAATCACCAGCAGATCGAGCTTGCGCATCGCTGTACGTACAGCATCGGCGTTCGGCAGCGACACCGCCGGATTGGTGCCCATCACCCAGAGCGCCTTGATCTCGCCGCGCCCGATGGCCTGGAACATCTGCACTGCTTTCAGTCCTTCATGGGTGGCAATGTGCGGCGCCCTCCAGAAGCGCCTGACCCGGTCGATGTCCGGCGGCGTGAAACTCATATGCGCGGCAAGCTGATTGGAAAGACCGCCGACTTCGCGCCCGCCCATGGCATTGGGCTGACCGGTGAGCGAAAACGGCGACGCGCCGATTTTTCCGATACGCCCGGTCGCGAGATGACAATTGACAATCGCGTTGACCTTGTCGGTACCCTGCGCGGATTGGTTGACGCCTTGCGAGTAGAGCGTGACCACACGCGGCGTTTTTGCAAACATCTGAAAGAAGGCCGCGACGTCGGATTCAGACAACCCGGTCGCCAGCGCGGTCGCGGCAATGCTCCCGGCGATGCTGCGCGCCTTTGCCAACCCCTCCACGAAGCCGTTGGTATGCTCGTCGATATAGGCATGATCGAGCGCGCCGTTGTCCGCGAGATACGCCAGCAGCCCGCTGAACAACGCGGTGTCGGTGCCGGGCTTTACGCCGAGAAACAGATCGGCGTCGCCGGAGGTTTCGGTCTGCCGCGGATCGATCACCACGATGCGCGCGCCGCGCTTCTGCTTGTTGGCAATCATCCGCTGGAACAGAATCGGATGACACCATGCCGCGTTCGATCCAACCAGCACCAGCAGATCGGCTCGGTCGAGATCCTCATAGCAGCCAGGCACCGTGTCCGAGCCAAAGGCGCGGCGATGCCCTGCCACTGACGACGACATGCACAGCCGCGAGTTGGTATCGACATTCGCCGTGCCGATGAAACCCTTCATCAGCTTGTTGGCGACGTAATAGTCCTCCGTCAGCAACTGGCCGGACAAATAGAATCCGACCGACCCCGGTCCATGCTTGGCGATGATGTGCTGCAGCCGGTTGGCGACGTGATCTAGCGCATCGGTCCAAGCCACCTGCTCGAATTTGTCGTTCGAGCAACGGATCATCGGTTGCAGCAAACGCTCGGTGAGGCCGAGCGTTTCGCCGAGCGCCGATCCCTTCGAGCACAACCGGCCGAAATTGGCCGGATGCTCCGGGTCGCCGGCGATTGTCGCTCCGCCTTTGCCATCGGGCGTGGCGATGACACCGCAGCCGACACCGCAATAAGGACAGGTGGATTTCTTGGGAGCGAGAGACGGATCGGGGTTCGTCATGCGGTTGCCCGCACGACAAACGGATCAAACGTCAGAACGGATGGTAAGAGAGCGTGCCGAACACAATGGTCGCGATAAGAGCAAATGCGCCGTACACGCCGAGCATGTGCAGGCGATCGTCCGCATCCGCTTGAGCGGAGGTTGCTCGGGCATGAGCTTCTCTTCCAGACGCAATATCTCGCATCGCCGATCTCCAATCGATCACGTGACACGATATTGAAGCGCTCCAATGTCCCCTTACAAGGCGTTGGCGCAAAAGACGATAAAGTTGCCCCCGCCTGCTCCGGGAGAGAGAAAATTCCTCCCGGCACCCTCGGCGAAGAACGAACCATCTCCGGAAAATGAGCTGAATTTCCTCCTTCGGACATCAATAGACGTCCTGCTGGTAGCGGCCCTTCTTCTTCATGTCCGCCACAAAGCTGATCGCTTCGTCGGTCGAACGCGCGCCGAACTGGGCTGCGATGTCCACCAGTGCGCGTTCGACGTCCTTGGCCATCCGCTTGGCGTCGCCGCAGACATAGACGTGAGCGCCGTCGGCCAGCCAGTTCCACAACTCGCGCCCGACTTCGCGCATCCGGTCCTGCACGTAAAATTTCTCCGTGCCGTCGCGGGACCACGCCAGCGACAGGCGTGTCAGCACCCCGGACGCCTTCATGGCGTTCAACTCGTCGGAATAGAAGAAATCGTACTCGCTGCGCTGATGGCCGAAGAACAGCCAGTTGCGGCCGGGCGCCTTCGTGGCTTGCCGGTCGTGCAGGAAGGCGCGGAACGGCGCGATCCCGGTGCCGGGCCCGATCATGATGACCGGCGTGTTCGGATCCTGCGGCAGGCCAAAGCCATGGGCCTTCTGGACGTAGACGCCGAGCTGGTCGCCGGGATTGATCCGCTCCGCCAGATAGGTCGAGGCAAGACCGGCGCGCTTGCGCTTGCCGATCACATAACGCACCGCATCGACGGTCAGCGACAACTTACCCGGCGTCGCGTTATTTGACGACGAGATCGAATATAGCCGGGGCTGCAACGGCTCGAGCGATTCGATGAAGGCTTCGGGGTGCGGACGCACGCCGGAAAACTTCTGCAAGGCCGCCAGTACATCTAGATTGGCGGCATCCCCGTCGGGATCGTCGCCGGATGCCAGCGCCCGCGCCTTCTCGCGCTGCGCGCCGCCGGTCACGAACGAGATCAATTCGAACAGCGTGTCCGGCGCGGGAGCAAGCGACACGTCGTTGAGAAGCACCTCGCGCAACGGCTTGCCGTTGACTTCCGTCATGTGCGACGCGCCGAGCATCGCAATGATCTGGTCGACAAGACCAAGTTCATTGGCGGCAAAGACGCCGAACGAATCGCCCACCACGTAATCGAGGCCAGCCTGTTCGAGATCGAACTCGACATGCCAGGTTTCCTTGTCCGATCCCGGCTTGTTGAGAAGGCGGCGCGACAAGAACGCGGCCTTTGCCGGATTATCGCGAGAACGACCCGGCTCCGCAGCGGGTGCGGCAGCAACCGGTGTGGCCGGCGCTGCGGCAGGCGACGCTGCGGCAGCGGGTGCCTTCTCAAGATCTTCATAAAGAGACTTGAGCATCCGAGCGGTTTCCTTGCCGCCCGGTACGCAAAGATTCAGCCGCGCCTCAGCCTTGCTGGCAATCACCTCGGAATAGTCGTGGCAATTGTAACCGCACTGGCCGCAATCCTGCTGCGCCATCGCCGCCATCATCTTGCGGCGGATCGGACGGCCTTCCGCAAGCTTCATGCGATCGGCGATCGGCATGGTCTGGTCATGCCAAGGGGCTTCGCCATCATCGCCGTCGCCAGCGACACCATTCATCACCGCCGCACCCTGCTCCGACGACAGCGGCGTCACCGCATTGTCGAGCGACACCAGACCGGCAAAGAAGCCGTTCAACCAGGAGCGCTGTTCATCGGAGAACGGCGCGGTTTGCGGAATGATCTCAAGCTGGGCTGGAGAGGTTCTCTGGTTCATCACACAGACTCCATTTCAGTCATGCGCTTGAGGGCATCAATGTCGGTTCGCTTGGCGAAAGCGATAAAGGTTTCATCCTCCGATGCGCGGTGATTGACATAGGCTTTCAGCACGCGCTCGACGGTGCGCGGCGCATCTTCAGCTTTCACATTCTGGATAAGCTCGCGCGCCATCGTGGCCTCTGCGCCGAATCCTCCGCCGACCAGCAGGTGATACCCGTCGACCGTGTCTCCATCGTCATTAATCGGAACACGCGCGCCGATCAGGCCAATGTCACCGATATAATGCTGGGCGCAGGAATGATGGCACCCGGTGAGATGGATGTTGACCGGCGTTTCCAGCGGCACCCGTTCCTCGCACCAGGCGGCGATCTCGTCGGCGTTCTCCTTGGTGTGAGCAGCGGCGAAACGGCAACCGGTCGCGCCTGTGCAGGCGATCAGGCCCGCGCGCAGCGCCGAGGTTGATGTCGCAAGACCCAATGCCTCGATGGCGGCGGTGACGGTCGCGACGTTCGCATCCGCCACGCCGGAGATCAGCAGGTTCTGCCAGACCGTGAGGCGAATATCGCCGTCACCGAAATCGGCGGACAATTTCGACAACCCCCGCATCTGCTCCGGCGATAACCGGCCGAGCTTGAGCGCGACGCCGATCCAGTTGAAGCCGGCCTGCTTCTGCGGATGCACACCGATATGCCCGAACCTGTCGTAGACGGCGCGAGGCGCAACGGCTTCCGCCGGAACGCGCGCCAGCTTGCGGCCGAGCTTTTCCTCCACGGCGGCAAGAAACTTGTCGAAGCCCCATGAGTCGAGCACGTACTTCAGCCGCGCCTTGTTGCGGTTGGTGCGGTCGCCGCTTTCGATAAATACGCGCACGATCCTGTCGGCGACCTCAGTTGCCTCCTCAGGCTTGAGGATAACTCCCGTGTCGCGCGCGAAATCCTTATGCCCGGTGATGCCGCCGAGTGCCAGCCGGAAGTAAATCCCCGGATCGACGCCGTGGCCTTCAAGCACCTCGACGGCCTGAAAGGCAATGTCGTTGGTTTCCTCCAGCGTGGCGATACGCCCTGCTCCGTCGAACGCGACGTTAAACTTGCGCGGCAAGCCGTACAGCGCGCGTTCGTTGAGAATGTGGAAGTGCCATTCGCGCGCATAACGCCGTGTATCGAGAATTTCCTGCGGATCGATGCCTGCGGTGGACGTACCCGTGACGTTGCGGATGTTGTCGGCGCCTGAGCCGCGCGAGCAAAGTCCGAGATCTTGCAAGCCCTCGATGATGTTGATCGCGTTCTTCGGTTCGATCTCGCGAAGCTGAAGATTGGCCCGCGTCGTCACATGCGCATAGGGTCCGCCGAAATTCTCCGCGAGATCCGCAACGCCTGCGAACTGCCAATGCTTGAGAATGCCGTTCGGAATCCGCAGACGGCACATATAAGATGCCTGCGTCGGCGCGACATAAAAGATACCGTAATATCGCCAGCGGAAATTGTCCTGCGGCTTCGGCGCTTCGTTGTTCTCCGCCTGCTTGACCAACCGGGAGTAAGCGTCGAACGGATGCTCGTCGCGTTTGAATTTTTCCTGATCGTTGAGCTTGCCGCCCGCAGCAACGGTTCGATCCTGCGCCTTGATGTGAATGGCGTCAGGCCCGACCGGCTCGGACTTCGCCGGAGCGTTGCTGCGCGCGACGCGCGAGGCAGACAGGCCCGACACGAACCCCTCGAGATAACGCTTCTGGTCTGGAGAAAAATCGCTCGACATGTCTTATGCGGCCTTCGATCGGGACAGATCGGGTTGTGCGAGAGCCCGGCCAAACATCATGTCGCCGCGGATCGCTTCGATGGACGCCGTTGTCCTGATCAGTTCGAGATACCAGAGCGCGTCCTGCGTATCGCCGACCAGGACCGCTCCCTTGAGGCAGCCATCGGCCACCACAAGCTTCTTGTAAGTGCCACGCCGTTCGTCATTGAACACAAGCGTGTCGGTGCCGGCGTCACCGAGGAAATCGCCAGCAGAGAACACGCTGACGCCGGAAACTTTCAGATTTGTCGACACAACGCTGCCGCCGTATTGCGCATCGCGGCCGGCGAGATGGTCGGCCAGTACGCGGGCCTGTTCGTAGGCCGGCTCGACCAGCCCGTAACAGGTGCCGCGATGCTCGGCGCATTCGCCCAATGCGAACACATCGGCGTGGCCGGTTCGCAATTGATCGTCGACAAGGATGCCGCGATTGACCGGCACGCCAGCGTCCTTTGCCAGAGCGACATTCGGCCGGATGCCGGCGGCGAAAACCACGGCTTCAGCGGCAATGATCCGCCCGTCCGACAATTCAACGCCGGTCATCGCATCTTCGCCGAGGATCTGCCTGGTGTTGGCCCCGAGGACAATCTCGACACCCTTGCTCTCGACCAGCCGTTTTAGCAGCGCCGCTGACGGTGCATCGAGCTGGCGTTCCATCAGCCGGTCCATCAGATGCAGCAGCGTCACTCTGGAGCCGGCCTTGGCGAGCCCATAAGCCGCCTCCAGGCCGAGCAAGCCGCCGCCGACCACAACGACACTCTTTTTCTCGCGCGCAAGTTTCAACAAAAGGTCGACGTCGCGGCTGTCACGAAACGTATGAACGCCGGGCAAGTCCGCGCCGGGTACATTCAGCCGAATGGCTGTCGAGCCGGTGGCAATAACAACTTTCGAGAACGGGACAGCCGTGCCATTGGCCAGATGAACCGTACGCCCATCGAGATCGAGCGAATTGGCAGCGCAGCCGTATGTCAGCGTCACGCCCCGGTCCCGCCACCATGACGCGGACCGCAACTCGATGTCCTGCGATGTCGTCTCACCCGCGAGCACCGACGAGAGCAACACGCGATTATAGGCAAGCCTCGGCTCGTCGCCGATCACGGCAATGGCGTAACGGCCAAGCGCGCGCTTCGCCATTTCCTCGACGAACCGGGCAGCTGCCATTCCATTTCCGATGATGACCAATGGTTCGCTCATGCCGTGCCCCTACGCCGCCTCGACGAAACGATGACGCTCATAAAGGAACTCGAGCACGCGTTGACGGCACTTGAGGTAGATCGGGTTGGACGCCAACTCGAGCCGCTTGCGCGGATGCGGCAGCGGCACGTCGAGCACTTCGCCGATCCGTGCGCTCGGGCCGTTGGTCATCATCACGATGCGATTCGACAGCAGCACGGCTTCGTCGACGTCGTGCGTAATCATCATCACCGTGTTGTTGAGCTTCTGATGCAGCGCCATCACCGAGTCCTGGAGATGGGCGCGGGTCAGCGCGTCGAGTGCGCCGAACGGCTCGTCGAGCAGCAGCACCTTCGGCTCCATCGCCAGCGCGCGGGCGATGCCGACGCGCTGCTTCATGCCGCCGGAGATTTCCGAAGGGCGCTTGTCCTTGGCATGGGTCATCTGCACGAGGTTGAGGTTGTGCATCACCCATTCGTCGCGCTCGACGCGGGTCTTGGTCTTGCCGAACACCTTGTCGACGCCGAGACGAACGTTGTCGTAGACCGTCAGCCACGGCAGCAGCGAGTGATTCTGGAACACCACGGCGCGATCCGGCCCCGGTGAATTCACCTCGCGGCTCTCAAGCAGCACACCGCCCTGCGTCGCGTTGGTCAGTCCGGCGACGATGTTGAGCAAGGTGGACTTGCCGCAGCCGGAATGACCGATGATCGAGACGTAATCGCCCTTCTCCACGGTCAAGTTGATGTCCTTCAATACCTCGCTCTGGGTCGATCCGCGGGTGAAAACCTTGTCGAGATGATCGATCTGAAGATAAGCCATGATAGTGCTCCTCAGTTGGTCTGTGTGCCGCGGGTGGCGAAGCTTCCGATGATCGCAATCGCGCGATCCAGCACGAAGCCGATGATGCCGACGTAAACCAGCGCGAGGATGATTTCGCTGATATGCGAGGAATTCCACGCGTCCCAGATGAAGAACCCAATGCCGACGCCGCCGATCAGCATTTCGGCTGCGACAATCGCCAGCCACGACAGTCCGATGCCGATGCGCAGGCCGGTGAAGATGTACGGCGCAGCCGACGGGATCATCACCTTCCAGAAAAACTCGAGTGGGTTGAGCTGCACGACGGCCGCGACATTGCGGTAGTCCTGCGGAATGTTGCGAATGCCGACGGCAGTGTTGATGATGATCGGCCAGATCGCGGTGATGAAGATCACGAAGATCGCCGAAGGCTCGCCGTCGCGGAAAGCTGCGAGCGACAGCGGCAGCCACGCCAGCGGGGGAATGGTCCGCAACACCTGGAAGATCGGATCGAGCCCGCGCATCGCCCAGATCGACTGGCCGACAAGGGTTCCGAGTGCGATTCCGGCAACCGCCGCCAGCGAATAGCCCAGTGCAACGCGCTTCAAGCTGGCTGACAAATGCCAGAACAATCCCTTGTCGATGCCGCCATGATCGAAGAACGGATCGACGATCAGTTCCCAGGTTTCCTTCACGACACGCGACGGCGGCGGCAGGGTCGCGCCTGCCTTGCGGCAGATCAGCTCCCACACCACCAGAAACAGCGCGATCACGATGGCCGGAGGAATGATCTGGGCTGACGCCGAACGCACAAACTTCATCAACTCGCCGCTCACCGGCGGCCGCTTCGGCGCAATCGTATGCACCGGCGCCGGGCCGGCAGGGACCTCTGCCTTGGCGGTCATCTCAACGTTGTCAACCTTGATCGCTGGCATGTTCATCGCGTGTCGTCTCCAAATTCAATGAGGTGGACTGCCCGCGAACGGGCGGTCCATTCGTGATCACGCTTCAACACGCTTGATGGACAGCGACTTCAAATACGCCGCTGGGTTCTCAGGATCGAAGACCTTGCCGTCGAAGAAGGTTTCCTTGCCGCGCGACTTCGAGGCCGGAATGTCAGCGGCTGCGACGCCGAGCTCCTTAGCGGCTTCGCGCCAGAGGTCTTCACGGTTGACCTTGGCAATCAGCGCCTTGGTGTCCGTGGTGGCGGGCAGTTTGCCCCAGCGGATGTTCTCGGTGAGGAACCAGAGGTCGTGGCTCTGGAACGGATACGACGCGTGGTCGCGCCAGAACTTCATCAGCAGCGGGCTGTTCTTCTCGACCCGGCCGTTGCCGTAATCGAAGTTGCCCTTGATGCGCTCGTCGATGTCGGCAACCGGAACATTCATCCACTGGCGCTTTGCGCTGATCGCTGCGAGTTCGTCCTTGTTGGAGTCCTTGTCGCACCATTGCAACGCTTCCATCACCGCCATCAGCAGGGCCTTGGCGGCGCGCGGGTTCTTCTCCACCCATGCAGCGCGCATGCCGAGCACCTTCTCCGGATGATCCTTCCAGATCTCGCCGGTCGTCACTGCCGAGTAGCCCGCCTTCTGATGAATCAGCTGTTCGTTCCACGGCTCGCCGACGCACAGGCAATCCATGGTGCCGACCTTCATGTTCGCCACCATCTGCGGCGGCGGAACGACGATCGTCTCGACATCCTTGTCGGGATCGATGCCGCCTGCCGCCATCCAGTAGCGAATCCACAGATCGTGGGTGCCGCCGGGGAATGTCATCGCTGCCTTGATCGACTTGCCGGCGGCTTTCTTCTTCTCGAACGCGGCCTGCAATGGCTTGGCGTCGATCCCGACTTTGAGATCGGCATATTCGTTGGCGACCGAGATGCCCTGACAGTTCAGATCAAGCCGCGCCAGGATGTGCATCGGCGTCGGCACATTGTTCTGGGTCACAGTGCCGGCGGAAATCTGGTAGGGCATCGGCGTCAGGATATGCGCGCCGTCGATGCCATTGCCTTCGGAGCCGAGCACAAGGTTGTCACGGGTCGTGCCCCACGAGGCCTGCTTGAGCACTTCAACATCGGGCATGCCGTACTTAGCGAACAGACCCTTTTCCTTCGCGACGAACAGCGGTGCGGCATCGGTCAGCGCGATGAAGCCCAGCTTGGCTCCAGTCACTTCGGGTCCGGCACCTGCTGCGAATGCGCCGCCGGGAAAATTCAGTCGCGCCGCAGCGAGCAGCGCAGCCGTTCCCGCACCGGCCTTGAGCAGCGCGCGGCGGCTGATCTTCTGACCCGTCAGTCCCTGTCTGGTGGTCTTGGTCATCGTGTCTGTCGTCCTTTCGACATGTCGCTGTTGAATTGCCTTGCCGCGCCCATCGCCTCGTGCCCAAAAACAAAAAAGCCGCCACCCCGAGACGCGCCATAAGGCTCCTCGAGACAGCGGCATTGCTGTTTGGGCCATCGGTGGACCCGGCAGGCCTTCGTCTCGGCCTTCCCTGGTTATTCAAGGATCATGCCAGCCGCGTGCGACGCAGCAAGTCGATATTTTTCAATTAGTTATGTGGATGCCTTGATATGAAGCAGGCCGCATCTGCGGCCTCTCCAAATGGCAAATGCCCGCTTCTTATGCTCTGCTTAAAAATTAAGCAGACGCCAATGAACGGGGAATCGTTGTTAGGGAAGTCGGCGTTTGATCGCGACCGATCCGAGGTGCCCGGCAATGTCGTTGGCGTCGAACGGAGCCCCGTCGAAGGCTCCCACCCCGTCGCTCACCCCGTGTGCCTTTGAGGATGCGCCGAGGGCCGCGTCGTACAGATCGGGTCTGAAGACCCGTTTTGCGCTCTCCAGCGCCCCCGGCGAATAGGTCGCCTGCCCCCAGCGGATCATCTGGGCATAGAGCCAGGCCGCCTGCACCGGGTCCGGCCGTGCCGCCCCTTCGCGCCCGACCAGCAGATAGCGGTCGCTGTCGCGATACGTGCCGTCCGGAGAGATTTTCAGGCGCCCGTCGAGCGTGCGCTGGACCACCTCCGCATCGACCCCGATCCGCTCCGGTTTGGCCAGCATAGCCGCCACCTCGCCCCGGTTTTCCGGCTTCTCGATGAACTCGGCCGCGCGCCCGTGCGCACGGATCAGCTTGGCGACGATCAGCGGATTTTCCTGCGACCAGTGCTCGCGCACGGCCAACACCTTCTCCGCCGCACGTTCGAGAATATCCGACACGTAATGCAGGATGTGACCCACCCCGAAATCGACCGCGATGGAATTCCACGGCGCACCGACGCAGAATGCATCGATGTGACCGTTGGCGATGCTCTCGACCATATACGGCGGCGGCAGCACAACCAGCCGCACGTCTTCATCCGGATCGACGCCGCCTGCGGCCATCCAGAAGCGCAATTGGTAATTATGGGTCGAGAACGGGAAGGTCATGCCGAACGTCAGCGGCTCGCCGCCGCTTTTCCGACGCGCCGCGACGACCCGCGCCAGCGCCTTCGCTGTGACCATCGGATTGAACGGATCGCCGTCGGCCTCGCTCATGATCGCGGCATGAAGTGCCGGTGAAACCGTGATGGCGTTGCCGTTCAGGCCCAGATTGAACGGCGCCAGGATCGGCACCTTGACCTGCGCAAGACCGAGACTCGACGCAATCGCGACCGGCGCCAGAAGATGCGCCGCATCGAACAGGCCGATATTGAGTTTGTCGCGCACGTTCG
>CALRLJ020000083.1:0-11204 GCA_943368635.1 Sediminibacterium ginsengisoli
ACCTCCATGCCGGCCTGAACCTTGCGGGAGCATGAGGGCACGAGAACGCGCGAACCTTTGACCTCGACCATGCAGATGCGGCAAGCATTCTTCGGCGTGAGGGTGTCGCCGTAGCAGAGCGTCGGCGTGTCCTTCCCCGCTTCGTTACAGGCAGTCAGGATAGTGCTCCCCTCCGGAACGCTCACCTGCTCACCGTCGACGGTGATCGTGACCAGCGGAACGGATGAGTTTCTTTTGCCGGAAGCACCCGGATCGTGCGCGTTCATTTACTTGGCTCCAAAACATGCAGGCGGTCGATTGCCGACTCGATGGCATTCCAAGCAGCCTGACCTAGGCCGCAGATCGAAGAATCCTTCATCACCAAGCCAACATCGCGCAGCAGACTGATGTCGAGTCCCTTGGCCGCTGCATCGTGGCCGTTGCGCGTAATGCGCAACAGCGCCTCCTCCTGGCGCACCGTACCCACCCGGCACGGCACGCACTGGCCGCAGGACTCGTCGCGGAAGAAGCGCGCGATGCGCAGCAGGATGGCGGGTAGAACGACGGTGTCGTCGAAGGCCAGCACCACGCCAGACCCCAAAGTGGTGTTGTTGGCCCGAGCGCCTTCGAAGGTGAGCGGGATGTCGAGTTCGTCAGGGCGCACGAACCCGCCTGCCGCGCCGCCGAGCAACACGGCCTGCAAGGTTCGGCCCGGCGTAACGCCGCCGGCCAGATTCAAAATGTCACCTAGAGTCGCGCCGAACGGCACTTCGTAGACGCCGGGGCGGACGAGGTTGCCAGAAACACAAAACAGCTTCGGCCCGGTGGAGCCTTCGGTCCCGATCTTGGCGTATTCCGCGCCGCCCATTCGCATGATCAGCGGCACATTGCACAAGGTCTCGACGTTGTTGACCACCGTCGGCTTGCCGAAGAGCCCGGCCTCGAATGGGAATGGCGGCTTGGAGCGCGGTTCGCCGCGATAACCTTCAATCGAGTTGAAGATCGCGGTCTCTTCGCCGCAGATGTAAGCGCCGGCACCGCGGCGAATTTCCAGATCGAAGCTCCACCCCTTGCCGTGAATGTTCTCGCCCAAAAAACCGCGTTCGCGGGCCTTTTCGATAGCGTTGTGCAGCAGCCGATGAGCGCGTGGGTACTCGCCGCGCAGGTAGATGTAGCCGCGCTCGGCACCGAAGGCATAACCAGCGATGGTCATCGACTCGATCAGCGCGAACGGATCGCCCTCGAGGATGGCGCGATCCTTGAACGTGCCGGGCTCAGACTCGTCGGCGTTGCAGACGAGGTAACGGGGTGTCGCGGGTTGCTTGGCGGTGCTCTCCCACTTGACGCCGGCCGGGAACGCCGCTCCGCCGCGGCCCATCAGCCGGGAGTCCTTGACCTCGCCGATAACCTGCGCGGGCTCCATCTCGAACGCCCGTCGCAGTCCGGCATATCCATCGGCCGCGAGGTAGTCGTCGATGCTTTCCGGATCGACCTGGCCGACGCGCTTGAGCAGCATCAGACCCTCTTGGCCGGCCTGTGGCACGGCCATGACCGGGGGGGCTTCGGCGGCAAGTGCCGCCGGACCGTCGTTCAGCGCGAGGAGGACTTCATCAACGGTAGCGGGCCCGATCAGATGCTCGTGCGGCGGGTCGCCAGCCTCCACCGCCATTGCGGCAGGCGCGCGCTCGCACACGCCGAGGCAGGGACTGTGCTTCCAGCCGCTCATGGCGCCGGCCGGACCCAGCCGCTTCTCCAGGTCGGCACAAACCTCTTTCGATCCGCGCGCCATGCAAGCGATGTCGGTGCAGACATGCACGATTCGCTTCGACCGCGCATTGGTGGAAAACAGCGAGTAGAATGTCGCGACGCTGAAGACATCAGCTGGCGGAATACTGAGCCGCTTTCCGATGTAGTTCAGTGCGCCGGGACTGATCCAGCCGACGCGGTCGTTCACCGCGTGCAGCGTCTCCATGACGAGATGCCGTTGTGACCGCGCGGCGTGGCCTGTATGCGCTCGCCGATGGTCCTGTTCGTCGCGTACGCCCCCATGCCAGCCACCCGCGCCAACCCCAAGCAACCGATCAACCGCATCCCGTTCTTCCGCGAACGGCTCGGCGTTGGAAAACTTCAGGTCCACAGTTCTTCCTTCCTAACTCGCGGCCGCGAGCTCTTTTTTCTTGCCACCGGGCTTGGCGAAAACATCTCGCTCCCAGGTCGGAACTTCGTTGGTCTTCTCCACCCTGATCGCTGTCGCCTTGAACTCGGCGGTTCCGGAGATCGGATCATTCTCCTCGATGGTGAGCGAGTTGACGTCCACTTCGTCGGGGAAATTGCAAGCCATGAAGAGCAATCCGGGACGCAGTCCCGGATCCAGACGCACAGGCGCCAGCACCGAACCACGGCGCGAACTCACCCGCACCCATTCGCCTTCGTTCACACCGAGTTCAGCCATATCCTCCGGGGAGATATCGATGCAGGCACCAAAGCGAATCGGCGAGTTGAAGCCGCCGGACTGCACGCCGGTGTTGTAGTCGGTCAGCCGCCGCCCTGTTGTCAGGCGCAGTGGGAAGTCGTCGTCGAGCTTGTCCTTTGGAAGGCTATGTTCGGGGGTGCCGAACGCTGCCAGCATTCCGCGTTTCTCTGGATCCGTTTCCCAAAGTCGCCCGTGCAGGAACGGCGACTCCGGCCCGTTCTCGTCCGGGAACGGCCACTGCAAGCCACCGCGTTCCGCAAGCAGCTTGTAGGTCATCCCATGGTGTCGCGGCGACACCGCGCGCAGATCGTCCCAGACCTGCTCGGCAGTCTGGATCGGCCAGTGATAGCCCATGCGCTCCGCGACAAGGCGCATGATCTCGATGTCGTCCTTCGCGTTGCCGGGCGGTTCGAGTGCCTTTCGTACACGCTGGACCCGCCGTTCGCTGTTTGTGAAGGTGCCTTCGCCCTCGCACCATGCCGCCGCCGAAGGCAACACAACGTGGGCATATTCCGCCGTCCTGGTGAGGAAAATGTCTTGCACAACAAGGTGGTCAAGATTTTCCAGCCGCTTAGCTACGTGCGTTGAGTCTGCGTCGGACTGCACGGGGTTCTCACCGATGACGTAGAGGTTGGTCATATGCCCCTCATCCATCGCGTGCATCATCTGCGAAAGCGTCAAGCCGTATTTCGGCGGCATCGTGACATCCCACAGGCGCTCGAACTTCGCGCGATGCTCGGCATTTCCGACATCCTGGAAACCCGGCAGATTCTTGGGAATCGCCCCCATGTCGCCGCCGCCCTGAACGTTGTTCTGACCGCGCAACGGAACGAGACCTGAGCCCCACCGACCGACATGGCCGGTAAGCAGCGCGAGGTTGCACAGCGACCGGACATTGTCGGTACCGTTGTGATGTTCCGTGATTCCGAGTGTCCAGCAAATCTGCGCATGCTTCGCATTCGCGTAATCGTGTGCAAACTCACGGATCAACTCGGCTGGCACACCCGTTTCACGCGAAGTGACTTCCAGAGTCCACGGTTCGCATTTCTTGACGTAATCATCGAAGCCGGTGGTCGCGTTCGCGATGAATTCCTTATTGGCCAAGCCCGCGTGAATGATCTCGCGACCGATGCCATAGGCGAGCGCGACATCGGTGCCGACGTCGAGACCGAGCCAACTGTCCGCCCACTCCGCCGTCTTGGCCCGACGCGGATCGACCGAATAGATCTTGGCGCCCTTGTGGATCGCCTTCAGCGCGTGATGGAAAAAAATCGGATGCGCTTCGCGGGCATTCGAGCCCCAGAAGGCAATAAAATCCGCGTCCTCGGCTTCCCGATAGGACGAAGTACCACCGCCAGCTCCGAATACCGTCACCAGACCGGCGACGCTAGGAGCGTGTCAAGTTCTGTTACAGGAGTCGATATTGTTGGTGCCGATCACCGCGCGCGCGAACTTCTGGGCGATGAAGTTCATTTCGTTGGTGGCGCGAGAGCATGAGAACATGCCGAACGCGTCGGGGCCATGAGCCTCGCGGTTGCGGAGGAAACCTTCAGCCGCGCGACCAAGGGCTTCATCCCAAGAGGCAGGCCGCAGGACGCCGTTGTCGCGAACAAGCGGCTCAGTGAGTCGCGTGTAGTTCTGCTTCCCTTGTCTGCCCATAGCCCGTCTCCTGCGTGCTGCTTTAGAAGTATTCAGTATACCACCCTCCATACGGATCGCGATATATGAAATTGACTGCACATAGAGGCTTTTGCCGTGATGCAGCGCGCGGCGAAACGCCGCGAACTGCAGCCCAGCGCCCGAACTCGCGCGACACTATCGAGGTCGGGAGTTGGCTTGGTGCGCCCGCTCCCTTCGTCTGGCCGGCATCAAAAGAGATAGTCAAAGTGCGATCTCTAAACTAAAATTTCAATCGCCCCACTCAGTGGCGCCCGGTCAGTTCGAGAGGATTCATGCATCAGAAGGATGATCCTCTCGATCCGGCGGCGGACGACGTCCCAACGCTGGGTTTCTATCTGCTGGCGCGCGCGTTCGGCTTCCGCCGCGGTGGCGTCAATCCGTTTCTGATCGGCTACTAGGGAGGCCGAAATGGATCCAGAAATTTCCCCCAGCCGAATTCCGTCCATCGACGAGACTTTGAAAACGCCGCTAGCGCAGCAGGCGGCCGCACGTTTCGGGCGGACGCGCACGGTGGACGCGATCCGTCACGCGACCGCCGTCGTGCGGCGCGAAATCGGCGAGGGCGCGACCCTCTTACCCGGCGCCGAAACCATCGCCGCCGATGCTCTTTTGTGGCTTGAGACCGATGCCCGTCCGAATACGCGGGCGGTGTTCAACCTGACCGGTACCGTGCTGCATACCAATCTGGGCCGCGCCATTCTTGCCGAAGCAGCGATTGATGCGGCGACGATCGCGATGCGCGAAGCGATGGCACTGGAATTCGATCTCTCGCAGGGCAAGCGCGGCGAGCGCGATACCTTGGTGCGTAGCCTGTTGTGCGAATTGACCGGCGCTGAAGATGCGACGATCGTAAACAACAACGCAGCCGCTGTGCTGCTCGCGCTCAACACCCTTGCCAAGGGTAAAGAAGCCATCGTTTCGCGCGGCGAATTGATCGAGATCGGCGGCGCTTTCCGCATGCCGGAGATCATGGCACGCGCCGGGACCAGACTGGTCGAGGTAGGCACCACCAATCGCACGCACGAAAAAGACTATGCGGCGGCGATCAATCCGAAGACCGGGCTAATCCTCAAGGTGCATACGTCGAACTATCGCATCGAGGGCTTCACCAAATCGGTGTCTGGCAAGGCCATTTCCACGCTGGCGCGCGCGAGTCACGTACCGCTCCTGAATGATCTTGGTTCCGGCACATTGGTCGATCTGGCGCGCTATGGCTTGACGCACGAGCAGACCGTGGCCGAGGCAGTGGCCGAGGGTGCGGATCTCGTGACGTTCTCCGGCGACAAACTGCTCGGCGGCCCGCAGGCCGGGTTCATCGTGGGGCGCCGGGAATTGATTGCGCGGCTGAACCGCAATCCGATGAAGCGTGCGCTGCGCATCGACAAGATCCGCCTTGCGGCGATCGAGGCGACGCTGCGGCTCTATCGCGACCCGGACCGGCTGGCAGAGCGACTGCCGACACTGCGCATGATGGCGCGTCCGCTTGCGGAGATCGAAGCCCTTGCGACGCGTCTTATGCCTGCCGTCGCAACCGCGGCGGGTTCAGGATTTGTCGCTGACGTGATCACCTGCGCAAGCCAGATCGGCTCGGGATCGTTGCCAAGCGAAGTGATTCCGAGTGCGGGTATTGCTTTGCGCCCGGCAGTCACTCGCGGCAAAGGCGGTGCGCTCATGGCGTTGACAGCCGCGCTCCGCGCGCTGGATCAGCCGGTCATTGGCCGGATCGAGAATGATGCTCTCATACTCGATCTGCGTTGCCTCGAACATGAAGCCGCGTTTGTGCGCAATCTTGCAACGCTCCGTCTGCACGAGAGGCGCTGACGCGACGTCACGTTATGACCCGCACCTCAGCCGGGCCTGCTTCAGTGTGGCCGACGATCCGCGCGGCGCTGTAACCTGCACGATGAATCGTCTTGAGCGTGGCCTCGACATGATCGGCTGCGCAGGACACCAGCAACCCGCCTGACGTTTGCGGATCGACCAGCAGATTGCGCTGCCAATCGGGCAGTCCCTTGGGCAAGCGGATCGCATCGCTATAACTTGCCCAGTTGCGCGTGGATGCGCCGGTGATGTGGCCCTGCTGCGCGAGTTGCGCGGCTTGGGTGAACAATGGCACATCATCGACCTTCAGCGTCACAGTCAGCTTCGAGCCGCGCGCCAGTTCCAGCGCATGGCCAAGCAGGCCAAAACCGGTGACGTCGGTAATCGCGTGAACAGCTGTGTCTTCAGCCAACTCGCCACCGATACGATTGAGCAGCGTGGTCGAGGCGAGCATTTCCGCATAGCCTTCGCCCGACAGTTCGCCCTTCTTGATGGCGGCGGAATAGATGCCGACCCCGATGGCCTTGGTCAGGATCAGCGCATCGCCTGGTTTGGCATCGGCGTTGCGGCGCACCTGACCGGGACGACAGAGACCGATAACCGCAAGACCGTAAATCGGCTCAGGTGCGTCGATCGAATGGCCGCCAGCAACTGGAATTCCAGCAGTAGCGCAGATCGAGTTGCCGCCGGCAATGATCTTGCGCACGTCTTCGACCGCGACCTTGTTGAGCGGCATGCCAAGGATCGCGAGCGCCATGATCGGCTTTGCGCCCATCGCATAAATATCGGAGATCGCATTGGTTGCTGCAATCCGGCCGAAGTCGAAGGGGTCGTCCACCACCGGTGTAAAGAAATCCGTGGTGGCCACAACGCAAGTGGAGTCGTCGATTTTCCATACCGCGGCGTCGTCGCCGGTTTCGACCCCGACCAGCAGTTGACGGAATGGCGTGGCGGCGGGCTGGTTGGCGAGCAATTCCTGCAATACGGAGGGCGCAAGCTTGCAGCCGCATCCGCCACCATGGGCAAGGCTCGTCAGGCGCACGATGGGAGCATTCATTCTCATGTCTCCTGGGATCGCGCCGCACAGCGGCAGCCTCACCTGCATTCCGCGCACTGCGCAGAGCGGCAATACATGCAAAATCATACCCCCGATTTGCGGGCAGATGCAAACATGCCGCGACAACGCACGTAGTGGCCATACATCTTGAAGCAGACAGTTTAGCCCCGTCTGACTATGCTTTGCTCTTACGCCATTCGGGGAACGATATCGGCAGCTCCATTCGAAACGAACTGGAATTTCAGTTCATATTCATGAAGCGGCCTGGTCGTGTATCCTCGTCGATACTGACGGCTTTCATATCTTGCTGCATGGCAGCATCTGAGGGCGCTCAATCGTTTTACACACCTTTAAAGGCTCGCTTTGCGGCACATGGCAACTTCAAGGCATTTAGTCGCAGCACAGCGCGTTGACGACGGAGCTACCGAGTCACAACACAAAAGTGTGGCAGCACAAACCAGTCCCGCCGACCGGGGCTTTCGGGTTAGACAGCGACAGCGCGATATACTCGCGCGCTATGGCGCGACACTTTTCAAACATGCGATTTATTCAATCTCATCTGCGGCATATCGAAAGGCACGCCGCTTTTTCGCGCTTCAATCTTCCATGAGATATGTCATTGCACTTTTCGGCGTCGCTTGTGCGTTAGCTTGTCCTCCTGCGTCTGCAGCCTCCGAAACACCGCAGGCCGCCGCAGTTCCGGCCATGCTAAAAATCTGGTCCGGGCCGGAGAAACACTCATTTTTACTGGACGACTTGCAAGGCAACCGGCGCGACCTACAGGCATTCGCGGGAAAAGTCGTGCTGGTGCATTTCTTCGCAACATGGTGTGAGCCATGTGTGAGCGAAATGGCATCGATCCAGCGCCTGGCCACAGCGACGCACGGAAAGCCGCTCGCTATTGTGGCCGTCGATGTTGCCGAGGCCGATCTCCGCGTCCGGGCATTCTTCGCAAAGCAGCCGGTCGATTTCACCATCCTGCTCGACCGCGATCGCGCTGTCAGCAAATCCTGGGATGTCACCGCGCTGCCGACCACATTCGTGCTCGACGCCAATCTCGCACCGAAACTCTTCATCGAAGGCGATCTCGACTGGTCGCGCCCTGATGTTTTGGTGGCGATTGAATCTCTCTATCCCGCTGCAGACCGACTGCAGGGGAAAACAATCAGCAGCAAATGATCTGAACATTAAAAGGAGGAAAATATGCAACGGCGAGAATTTCTAAAAGGCACAGCAGTCTTTTCATTGGCAGCCACATTGCCTGGCACCGCCTGGGCGGAAGTCGTATTTGCACCGCAGCCAGGCGCCTGGCGGGCAGTCGATCTCGTCACAAAAATCACTGTCGAAAAACCCGAAGGCAAGATGCAGGCATGGATTCCATTGCCCTCCGTCACTGAAACCGAGTGGATCCGGAACGGCGAAACGACGTGGACCGGCAACACCGCCTCCGCGACCCGCGTGCGAGATCCAAAATACGGCGCCGAGATGTTGCATGTGACATGGAAGGAAAGCGAGGCAGCGCCGGTTCTTGAAGTCACGAGCAGGATCCAAATGCGCGACCGTGCGGTCGATCTCAGCAAACCCGGCAAGGTCGCTCCGCTCAGCGATACCGAGCGCAAGCTCAATCTCGAGGGGACTGCCCTCATTCCGGTTGACGGCATCGTCAAGCAGACCTCGGACAAGATCGTCGCGGCGGCCAACGCGAAGTCGGATATAGAGAAGGCTCGTGCGATCTATAATTGGGTGGTCGAGAATACGGTTCGCGTCGCCGCCACACGTGGCTGCGGCATCGGCGATATCGCGGCCATGCTCAAAACCGGCAATCTCGGTGGCAAATGCGCCGATCTCAACGCACTTTATGTTGGTCTCACCCGCGCCGCCGGTGTGCCGGCGCGCGACGTCTACGGCATTCGCGTCATTCCCTCGCAGTTCGGCTACAAAAGCCTCGGCGCCGGATCGGCCAACATCACCAAAGCGCAGCATTGCCGCGCCGAGGTCTTCCTCGAGGGCTTTGGCTGGGTGCCGACCGACCCCGCCGACGTGCGCAAGGTGATGCTGGAGGAACCTCCGACAAACCTCCCAATCAATGACCCGAAAGTCGTCGCCGCGCGCAAGACTCTGTTCGGTGCATGGGAGGGCAACTGGGTCGCCTACAACACCGCGCACGACGTCGCGCTGCCGGGCAGCACGCATCCGAAGCTCGGCTTCCTGATGTATCCGCAGGCCGAACGCGCGTCCCTGCTGCTCGACTGTCACGACCCGGATAACTTCAAATACGCCCTCACCGCGACGGCAGTGAAGCCGATCTGATCGCACCGCCCGAACGGGCATAACACGCACAAATCCGGCCCTGACGGCCATTCGCCGTGAGGGCCGGATCGTTTTAACACTCTTTATATGTTGGAAAAACAGACAGCCCAAAAGTCACTGCACATTTCCCCCCAGCCAGAGCTGGCCGCTTCAATGCGCTATTTCAACGAGCGAATAGATCAATATGCACCGTCAGGAATTGTGTGCTGATCTTTGTAGCGGCAATTTCTGGATGCAAACTGCGAAACCATATTTGGATTCGCGCGAAGTGAGCAGCCTGCACGGCGCAGGGACCGAGTTGAAAGCAACTTGCAGTAGCTCGTTCGACGACGAGCGCCTAAGTCACGCTATGTAATTAGCCGTCTCTGCCTCCATCCATTACCGCCCTTTTCACAACTCACAGAAAAATTCTCTAAATCACACACTGGCTGGCTGGCTGGCTGGCGATGCGATATTGATCGGACCAGTCTCCAGCCAAATTCCCTGCTAGCAGGGATTTCATAAGTACTGATCGTTCGTTGCTGCGATTCCTTGGTTCAAAGAATTACTTCAACCCCCAACTCTCTTCAATAACGCGACTCAGCACGGTGAGGCCGCTTCCTTAAGGCCTCTATTGCGGATCAGCATCCGCCCTCATCTCACGATTCAAGTTATGCACAAGGGGCAATCTAAATATCTGGATTGCCCCTTGTCCTCGATTACCGTGACTCGTTAGCGCCCGATAAACTTCGGTGCGCGCTTGCTGTTGAACGCCTCGACACCCTCTTTAAAGTCATCAGACTGCCGAAGACGGCTATAGCAGTGACCTTCCAGCTCGATCGCAATCGCAAGCGTCGAATCCTCCGTATCGTTCAGCAATTTCTTGGCGGTGCGCTGTGCAAGCGGAGAGAAAGTTCGCAGCTCGTCGACAAGTTTGTCCGTCGCTTTTTCCAGTTCGCCGTCGGGAACGCACTCGGTAGCGATACCCCACTCCTGCGCTTGCTTGCCCGTAATGCGCTTCGACCGCATCACGATATCCTTGGTGCGTGTGATGCCGATCATCTTCTGCAGCCGCGCTGACCCGCCGGAGCCCGGAATCTGACCAAGCTTTTGCTCCGGCAAGGCGTAAAGCGTCGTTTCGGACGCAAGCCGGAAGTCGCAAGCCAGCGACAGTTCGAATCCAACGCCGAAGCAATAGCCGCGGTTCGCGACGATCACCGGTTTCGCGCAACGCGCAGGCGCTGCAATATTCCATGCTAGTTTCGAAACATGTTCTGGCGTTGCCTCCATGAAGCCGCCGATGTTTCCTCCGCTGGAGAAATGCTCGCCGATCGAGCGGACCACGATGATCCGCACGCGCGCATCCTCATCGAGCGTTTCGAACACCAGCCGAAGCTGATCGCGTTGCGGCATGACGACGATATTGTAGGGTGGCCGGTTGAGAATGATATCGGCGCGCTCATGCGCTTCATCGATTTCAACCTGAAAGCCATCGAGCTTCGCGAGGCGCGGATCTGTGAATGTATAAGGTGACGGCATTCAGGAGTTCCTTCTGTTGGGATTTGAAAATTCAAGCGGCGCTAGAGGGTGGCGCACGCTCCGGCTCGTATTCGCCCGCGATCAGCAACCGCCTGAGTAGCTTACCGACCGGCGATTTCGGGATCGCATCGACGAAGACGAACTGGCGCGGGCGTTTGAAGTTCGCAAGGCCGGACGTCCGGCAAAATTGATCGAGATCCTGCTCCGAGACGGAGGCATTTCGCTTCACAAACGCAGCCACGATCTTCCCCCACCGCTCGTCCGGGAGACCGACAACAGCCACCTCCGACACAGCGGGATGCAGCGAAAGGCAGCTTTCGATTTCGACTGGCGATACATTTTCGCCGCCGGTGATGATCATGTCAT
>CALRLJ020000084.1:0-11046 GCA_943368635.1 Sediminibacterium ginsengisoli
CAAAATCGCGCGAAGATCGCGGATGTTGTCAGGTGTCCTGCGGGTGCAGGCCAACCGGGCGGCCTGCACTTCGAGCATGCGTCGAACTTCGAAGACATCGGCAATTTCGTTGGCCTGGAATGGAAGACCCGACTCGGCGTGAAGAACGAGAGCTTCGATGCTGCTTTCGTCCGAGTTCCGCAGATATATGCCCGAGTTGGGCCGTCTCTCGATGACGCGCATGGCTTCGAGAGCAGCCAGCGCCTCACGGACGGCGCCCCGACTTGTGTCGAACTTCTCCGCGAAGTCTCGTTCAGAGGGCAGACGTTCCGAGGGCTGATAGCGGCGCTCACGGATGAACGAAAGGATTTTTCCGATGGCGTTCGAGGGAGGCTCAGGCTTTTCGGTTCGATTTCGTTCGGTCATTTGTGTCTGCTCTTTCTAGCCTGCGTTCCGGGAGAGCTCGTCTGCTAAGCCGTTGCGCGCCCGGGCACATGCCAATAGCCACGAATCTGAGTGATGTTCACTCTATTTCGACAGGCGATGATATTACAGGTGCTTTGCGCACCGGTACCGGTCCCGCCGCCGGGATACCGTCTCGCCCTAAATCGGTCTTCGCGCGGCCGCTCGCTTGATTCCGATGTACCGCGCATATAAGACTGGTATACCGAATTGGTAAGACCGAAAAGGGCGGCGCTGGGATGACGGTCATCCTGCGTATAGTTCTTTCGTATCAGGTTGATGATTTTGCAGTACTTGGAACCCTCAGGGCAAGCCGGCAGAGCGCAAGCTGCCGTGGCTGATTACGACGTCGACTTGTTTGTGATCGGCGGTGGCTCGGGCGGCGTTCGCGCCGCGCGGATCGCAGCCAATTACGGCGCCAAGGTCATGCTTGCCGAAGAGTACCGCATGGGCGGCACTTGCGTGATCCGCGGCTGCGTGCCGAAAAAGCTGTTCGTCTATGCCTCGCATGTCCACGAGGAAATCAAGGACGCTGCGGGTTTCGGGTGGAACATCCCGTCGGCGACGTTCGACTGGCCGACGCTGGTCGCCAACAAGGACAAGGAAATCGCCCGGCTGGAGGCGGCCTATACCGGCAATGCCGAGAAGGCCGGCGCGCGGGTGGTCAAGGGGCGCGCTGTGTTTGAGGACGCGCACACGCTGCGCCTGTCGACCGGCGAAACGGTGCGGGCGAAATACATCCTGATCGCCACCGGAAGCACGCCGAGTCACGGCGCGGCGATTCCCGGCATCGAGCATGTCATCTCGTCGGACGAGATTTTCCACCTGTCGGCATTCCCGAAGCGCATCGTGATCCAGGGCGGTGGCTATATCGCACTGGAGTGCGCCTGCATCTTTGCAGGTCTCGGCGCGGACGTGACGCTGGTCTATCGCGGCGATAACATTCTGCGGGGGTTTGATGAGGATGTCCGCGCGCATGTGCGTGACGAGGTAGAGAGGGCGGGCATTACTGTTCTCACGGGTTGCACAGTGAACAAGGTCGAGAAGCACGGTGACGGCTTCACCGCGCATCTGTCCGGGGGATCGAGCATTGCTGCAGACCAAGTGCTGTTTGCCATCGGCCGTCATCCCAACGTCAAGGGTCTTGGGCTTGAAAAGGCAGGCGTGGCGCTCAATCCGGCCAACGGTGGCATTGCCGTCGACGGCTTCTCGCAAACCAACGTGCCGCATATCTATGCGGTGGGCGACGTCACCCACCGCATCAATCTGACGCCAGTTGCGATACGTGAAGGGCATGCTTTCGCCGACACTGTGTTTGGCAAGCGGCCGGTGCGCGTCGATCATGCCGAGATCTCGACGGCGGTGTTTTCACAGCCGCAGGTCGGAACGGTAGGGCTGACCGAAGCCGAGGCAAGGGCGCAGTTCACCCACGTGGATATTTACAAGACCGATTTCAGGCCGATCAAGGCGACGCTGTCGGGCAGCAAAAGCCGCGTTCTGATGAAGCTGATCGTCGATGGAACATCCGATCGTGTTCTCGGCTGCCACATCGTCGGTCCGGACGCTGCCGAGATCGTTCAGGCTGTCGCTATCGCGATCAAGATGAAAGCGACTAAGGCCGACTTCGACGCCACCATGGCGCTGCATCCCACCTCGGCCGAGGAACTCGTGACCATGCGTGCGCCGACCCAGCGTTACGTCCGCGAGGCTGCGGAATGACTGCCCAGAATCTGTCGTCATCCGAGGCGCCAGCAGGCGGACCTCGCAGGGCCCGGCCGACGAAATGCAACTTGACAGCCCATAGCTGGATATATACCAAATTGGTCATACCAATAGAATGCGTACTGACTTCAATAATGGTAGACGCGCGTTCCGCTGTGATGATCTATAATCGCGACGCGGACGCCGGTTGTTGAGTTTCAGCCCTGATCGGGAAGATAGGTCGATGAAACTGGATTTGGTATCAAACCTGCCGTCCCGCATTCACGGGATACTCGATGAGGGAGCGAGGGGGGACACCTCTCGCGTTGCGTTTACCGACGAGCATGGTGTCGTTTGGTCCTATCGCCGTCTGATCGATACGGTCGAGCTTGGTGCCATTGAAATGGGCCGGCTCGGTATTCGTCCGGGCGATCGGGTCATGATCGTGTGTGAAAATTCAATCGCGGCAATCGTTCTGCTATATGCGTCAAGTCGAATCGACGCCTGGGCGGTCGTCACGAATGCGCGGCTCAGTCAGCATGAGCTCGACTTGATCGAGAACGACTGTCAACCGCGGCGTGTATTCTATACTCATGCAATTTCATCTGAGGCAGATGCTCATGCATGTCGCCGGCTTGCTGATATCGAGCTGTTCATCGGGATAGGTGAGGTGAAAGTCGGAAAGCTCGATGCGAATTCCGTTCCAGAGAGAGTTCACGAGGATTCCTCACGGCAGGTCGCCGTTGTTATCTACACGACGGGTACTACGGGACGTCCAAAAGGTGTGATGCTCAGCCATCGCAGCCTCGCGTTCGTCGCGTGCCGTGGGAAAAGGACCGATACAATTCGTGCGGATGACGTCTCGCTATGCGTTATGCCGATTTCGCATTCGTATGGGTTGACACTTATGCAGGGCATGCTGTTCGCGGGGGGGCATCTGAAAATCATGCCAAGATTCTCGCTTGCACGGGCGATCGATGCTATTGTCGACGGGGCGCTTACGATTTTTACTGCCGTACCTGCGTTGTTGTCTCGAATCGTCGCTCACGTCGATCAAACAAGCCTTAAGCTCACACCCAACAAGCTCCGATATGCTTATACGGGGACGGCTCCACTTGACCTTTCGTTGCGTCAAGGCGTCGAGCGTGTGCTTGGAGTAGTTCTCCACAATGGCTATGGTCTCACCGAAACGTCACCCACGATCAGCCGGACGCAGTACGCAATGGGCAGCGACGAAGTCAACGTTGGCCCGCCCATCCCGGGAGTCGAGATCAAGATTGTCGGCGTGGACGGTCATGAGGTTGAAGAAGGCTTGCCGGGTGAGCTCATCGTGCGAGGACCAAATGTCATGCTTGGCTATTATGGTCAGCCGGAGCTTACTGCGGGGGCTATCGATGGGCAGGGCTATTTGAAGACCGGCGATATTGTCAGCCGCAACCCAGCCGGCGACTTGATTGTGCAGGGCCGATCGAAAGAATTGATCATTCGTTCAGGGTTCAATGTGTACCCGCCCGAGATCGAAGCGGTTCTCAATACCCATCCGACGGTACTCAACTCTGCAGTCGTCGGGCGATCGGTTGAGGGCAACGAGGAAATCGTCGCTTTTGTGGAGCCCGTTCCTGGAGGCTCCATTGAGATCAATGACCTGTTTACGTTCATCGAGGGACAGCTGGCTCGATACAAGAAGCCCCAGCAGATCATCGTGATGCAGCAGCTGCCAGTCGCACCAAACGGTAAGATCAGAAAGCATGATTTGAAGAAGTACGCCGATGCATCGGCGCTTTCTGTCTAGTCATTCCAAATCGTTCAGTCCCCCTCGAAGGCCAATGGACATCGCCATGAAGCAGAAACAGCCCTATCCGGACGTCAAGATGTTCATCAATGGGGCTTGGTGCGACGGGTCCCAAGGTAAATCAGACGTTGTGCTGAACCCCGCAACCGGGCTTGCGATCGGGAATGTTCCGCACGCGTCTTTCGATGACCTCGATCGAGCGTTGGATTCAGCGTGGCGCGGCTTTGGCGTATGGCGTAAGATATCGGCGTTCGACCGCTACAAGCTCATGCGGGCGGCTGCCGAAAAGCTGCGCGAGCGGGCCAGTGAAATAGCTCGTATTCTCACGCTTGAGCAGGGGAAACCCCTGGCGGAAGCGAAGCTGGAGGTGCTGCTAGGCGCGGACATCGTCGACTGGTTTGCCGAGGAGGCTCGCCGATCCTACGGCCGCGCTATTCCTTCGCGTTCCGGAGCCGTACAGCAAATCGTGATCAAGGAGCCGGTCGGGCCGGTGGCCGCTTTCACGCCGTGGAATTTTCCGGTCAATCAGGCTGTCCGCAAGATCTCCGCTGCAATCGCTGCCGGCTGCTCCGTGATTCTCAAGGGACCCGAGGAAACTCCGGCGAGTTGCGCCGCTCTGGTTCAGGCATATGCCGATGCCGGCCTGCCATCGGGCGTGCTCAATCTGGTCTTCGGCGTTCCTGCGGAGGTGTCTTCGTATCTGATCGTCCACCCGCTCATTCGCAAGATTTCCTTCACGGGTTCGACCCAGGTTGGCAAGCAACTCGCCGCTCTAGCGGGAAGCCATATGAAGCGTGTGACGATGGAATTGGGAGGGCATGCGCCGGCACTGGTGTTCGGCGATGCGGACGTGAAGGAGTCGGCCAGGCTGCTGTCCGCGGCGAAGTTCAGGAACGCTGGCCAAGTCTGTGTCTCGCCCACGCGTTTCATTGTGCACAAAAGCGTCTACGAAGAGTTTGTCGATCACTTCACTTCGGCGGCGAAGAATCTGGTTGTCGGCGACGGTCTTGACGCCGCGAGCCAGATGGGTCCGCTGGCCAATCATCGCCGTATTGAGGCGATGGAGGCCTTGATCGCCGACGCCACATCGCGCGGCGGCCGCGTCAGAGCGGGCGGAAAGCGAATTGGAAACGAGGGATTCTTCTTCGAGCCGACCGTGCTCACGGATGTCCCGCTGAACGCGCGTATCATGAACGAGGAGCCGTTTGGTCCCGTTGCTCCGATCAGCGCCTTCTCCGATCTTGATGAGGCTATAGCGGAGGCAAATCGTCTTCCATTTGGCCTCGCCGCCTATGCCTACACCAAATCGGCGGCCGTCATTGGTGCCATCAGCACGGGGGTGGAAAGCGGAATGATCTCGATAAACCATCATGGTCTTGCGCTGCCTGAAACTCCGTTTGGAGGCATCAAGGATTCCGGTTACGGCTCCGAGGGTGGAATAGAGGCGATAGAGGCCTACTTGAACACCAAGTTCGTCACCCAAATGAACGGCTAAGCCACGTAGGCAATCGCTGGCCCCGAGAGTGGCGAAATCAAACTCTGAAGATCTTTTGCGAGCCCGTATGTGCGGGTCGCTTGGTTGCATCCGTATCAATGGAACGGAGGGCGCATCCGCTGCAAATAAGGCTTGCGGCCACGGAGAAATCTCGATCAACGCCTGAAGATACGCTTGACAAAGAGCATGGTCGGGAGCTTATTGGTCGTACCAATTTGGAAGGGCCAGTATGTTACCGAAGATTTTTCTCGGACAGATGAATCAGGTCGGGCTGGCTTTCCGGTTCAACACGAGCGAGGAGCAAGGAGCGAGGCAATGAATGCACCCATGAATATGCCAAAAGGGCAGCGAAGGAAGTTCTGGAGCTGGGGTTACGAAGGCCAGGACATCCCTGAGTCCGAAGTGAAGTCGATGCACGAGCGCGTTGCGAAGCGTCTCGGCATGAGCGATTTCACAGTTCTCCCGGATCCAACCCTTGACGAGATTGAGATCCGTGCCCCGCGCATCAAGCCACCGGCGTCGCTTGCAAGCTTCTGCACGACGGAAAAGTGGGATCGTGTTGCTCACACCTACGGCAAGAGCTTCCGCGACCTGGCGATGATCTACAAGCGCAAGTATCCGAATCCGCCGGACGTCGTGGCTTATCCTCGCGACGAAAAGGACATTGCCGCGGTTCTCGACTGGTGTGGTGAAAATGGCTACGCGGCCGTGCCTTTCGGTGGCGGATCGAGCGTCACGGGCGGCATCAATCCGCCGGATGATAGCAGCTACAAGGGCGTGGTCACGATCGACCTCGAGAATCTCAATCGCGTTCTGGAAGTCGATCCGACTTCGCGCGCGGCCCGAATCCAGGGCGGCACGTTCGGTCCTTCGCTCGAGGAGCAGTTGAAGCCGCATGGTTTCACGCTGCGCCACATCCCGCAGTCCTGGGAATTCTCGACCCTCGGCGGGTGGATCGCGACCCGTTCGTCCGGTCACTATGCGACGCATCTGACGCATATCGACGACATGGTGGAAAGCCTGCGCGTCGTCACGCCAACCGGCACGATCACAAACCGCCGGCTGCCGGCGTCTGGCGCCGGTCCCAGCCCCGATCGCGCCTTCATTGGTTCGGAAGGTACGCTTGGCATCATCACCGAAGCGTGGATGCGTCTGCAGGGCCGGGTGAAGTTCCGCGCCAACGCGTCGGTTTCATTCAAGACCTTCTACGAAGGCGCGAAGGCCGTTCGGCAGATCACCCAAGCTGGTCTTTATCCCGCCAACTGCCGCTATCTCGATGAGAAGGACGCGTTCTTCTACGGGGCTGGCGACGGCACGGAATCGATGCTGCTGATCGGTTATGAGTCGGCCGATCATCCGGTCGATGCATGGCTGGATCGTTCTCTGGAAATCTGCCGGGACTACGGCGGCACGGTGAAGCAGAAGGCGGGCACGGGCACCGATGCTCTCGAAACCAGTCGCTCGGGCGCGCAGGGCAGCTGGCGCAACCAGTTCCGCTATCTGCCTTATCTCATGCACGTTCGTGCGGCGATGGGTATCGTCAGCTTCACTTTCGAAACGGCCTATACGTGGGACAAGTTCGAAGCGCTCGACACCGAGGTCATGCGGCGGGTGGCCGAAGCGGAGAAGAAGATCTGCGGTGGAGGCATTGTCTGCCGTCGCTTCTCGTTCCTCTATCCAGACGGGCCGGCGCCGTACTACTCAATTATGGCTCCGTCTTCTCACGAGAAGAACATCGAGCATTACGCAGCGTTGAACAAGGTCGCTTCCGACGCCTTGCTCGAGCTCGGCGCCACCATCACGCACCATCATGCCGTCGGACGCAGCTTCCGTCCTTGGTATGACAAGGAAATCGATCCGGGCTTCATCCGGATGATGCAGGCCAACAAGCGCGAGCTTGATCCGAACTGGGTGCTCAACCCTGGCATTCTCTTCGACAAGCCTAAGGCCTAAATCGCACAACTATCCATTCGGCTGTTTCACGGGAAGTTCGTCTATGATCGATCTCTACTTTTGGACCACGCCGAATGGATACAAAGTCACGATAATGCTGGCCGAACTCGGCCTGCATTATCGGGTTCTGCCGATTGACATCACCAAGGGCGATCAATTCGGCGCGGAGTTCCTCAAGATCAGCCCGAACAACAAGATCCCGGCGATTGTCGATCACGATGGTCCGGGCGGGAAGCCGCTGTCGGTTTTCGAGTCGGGAGCCATTCTTCTGTACCTTGCTGAAAAGACCGGCAAGCTGCTGCCATCCGACCCGCGGGCGCGGATGGAAGTCATTCAATGGCTGATGTTTCAGATGGGCGGTGCCGGCCCTATGCTAGGCCAAGCTCATCACTTTCGGCGCTACGCACCAGAGCAGATTCCTTATGCCGTGGAGCGTTACACGAAAGAGGCCGCCAGACTGTATGGCGTGATCGATCGCCGCCTAGCAGACCGCGAATATCTCGCCGGCGACTACTCGATCGCGGATATTGCGACCTTTCCCTGGATTCGTCCCTACCGATGGCAGGGGCAGGAGCTTGAGACATATCCCAATCTCAAGCGCTGGTTCGACGCCATCAAGGTTCGTCCGGCTGTGCAGGAGGGGCTGGCTGTTATGTCCGACACCAAAAAGTGGGAAGCAAAACCCGGCACGGAATCCTGGAAGAACATGTTCGGCGCGAAGGTTTGAGCGCGAGATATTCTCGTAGACATTAACCGCTCACCGGATCGGAAGCGCGCATCGGAAGTGTTTCGATCCAGGAGGTGCGCTTGAGCGCGACCATGTTTTCCGAACCACACAAAGAAATTCTCGATCGTCGCGGTGCAATCGTGGAGCACCTGGCAAGCCTAGTTTCGCCCGATAGCCTTATCACGGATAGAGACGAATGCCGGGCGTACGAGACCGACGCGCTGGCGGCCTATCGCAGGATGCCGCTGGCCGTTGTATTGCCGACATCGACAAATGAAGTAAGTGCTGTTCTCAGGTTTTGCCATGATAATGGTGTGAAGGTGGTGCCGCGCGGCGCGGGCACTTCCCTTGCAGGAGGGGCAATCCCAAGCGAGGACGCTATTGTTCTTGGGCTTTCAAGAATGAGCCGCGTGCTTGAGATCAACTACGATGATCGTTTCATTCGGGTCGAAGCGGGCGTCACCAACCTGAGCATAACTTCTGCAGTGTCGGATAGAGGCTTCTTTTACGCGCCAGACCCGTCATCTCAACTCGCGTGTACCATCGGCGGCAATATCGCCAATAATTCGGGCGGTGCGCATTGCCTGAAATACGGCGTTACAACAAACAACATTCTCGGCGTCAGATTGGTCCTGATCGATGGCACTATCCTCGACCTAGGTGGAAACAGTCTCGATAGCGGTGGACTGGACCTGCTGGGTGTTGTGGTCGGATCTGAAGGTCAGCTCGGGATCGTGACCGAAGCTACTGTCCGGATACTGAGATCAGCCGAGGCCGCGCGTCCCGTTCTGTTTGGATTTCCCTCATCCGATGGAGCGGGCAACACCGTTGCAGAAATTATCGCGGCGGGAATCATTCCGGTCGCAATCGAATACATGGACAAGGCTGCGATCGAGATATGCGAGGCCTTTTCCAAGGCCGGGTATCCTCTCGATGCGGAAGCTCTTCTGATCATCGAAGTGGAGGGCTCGAAAGCGGAAATGGACGCTATGCTCGACCGGATTATCTCCATTGCACGAGCCAATGGCGTGCAGACGGTCCGGGAGAGCAAGTCCGCGATCGAGACCGCGGCGATCTGGAAGGGACGGAAGTCCGCCTTTGGTGCGACTGGGCGCGTTGCGGATTACCTGTGCATGGATGGAACCGTGCCGACGGGCAAGCTCTCGTACGTGCTGTCGCAAATCGGCGAGATCGTGAAACGCTATGGACTGCGTGTGGCTAACGTCTTCCATGCGGGCGACGGAAATATGCATCCGCTCATCCTTTATAACGCTAACGATCCGGCGGAGCAGTCGAAAGCGGAGGCGGCGGGCAACGACATTCTCAAGCTGTGCGTTGAAGTCGGTGGCTGTCTCACCGGCGAACACGGGGTTGGTATCGAGAAGCGCGACCTGATGCGCTGCCAGTTCAGTGAGATCGATCTTTCTCAACAGCTTCGCTTGCGTGCAGCATTCGATTCAAAATGGCTGCTGAATACGGACAAGGTGTTTCCCTTTGACTGCCGAAATCAAACGTAACATTAGGCGAATTTGGCGATGTCAGGAGATCTGAAACCGCGCGACGAAAAGAACCTGTCAGAATCGATCAGAATGGCAGCGGCGGCAAAAATGCCGTTGATTGTCAGTGGCGCTGGCAGCAAGTCAGGTATTGGTCGGCCGAATGGATATGCGATGTCTGTTACGACACAGCGTATGCAGGGAGTATCGCTCTATGAGCCAACGGAGTTGGTGATCGGGGCTCTTCCCGGAACACCACTGTCCGAGATCAATCAGACGCTTGCAACACAGAATCAAATGCTGCCGTTCGAGCCGATGGACTATCGGCCGATTCTCGGCGGGTGCCATGAGCCGACGATCGGAGGAATCGCAGCAGGAAACGTTTCAGGACCGCGGCGTATCATGGCGGGAGCCTGCCGTGACAGTCTGATTGGCATCCGGCTGGTAAACGGCCGCGGCGATGTCGTGAAATCGGGCGGACGGGTCATGAAGAATGTCACAGGTCTCGACCTGGTAAAGCTCAATTGCGGAGCGTGGGGAACGCTCGGCGTGTTAAGCGAGGTTATTTTCAAGGTTCTGCCAAAACCGGAATATGCATCTTCGGTGGTGCTGCGCGGATTGAATGATGCGGCGGCTATCGCTGCATTGACGACCGCTTTGGGATCTCCATTTTCCGTCTCCGCAGCTGCGCATCTGCCGAAGGGTGTGGTGTCGGAGCCCCTGACCATTATCCGTATTGAAGGATTCGCGCCTTCCGTTGCGTATGGTTGCGGCGAGATAGCCAAGCTTTGGAGACCATACGGAAAGGCCGATCTTCTGGAAGGAGAGGTGAGCGCCGATATCTGGTCTGATGTGCGGGATGCGCGGTGGCTGGCTGATCCGGCCGAGAGCGCCATATGGCGGCTTTCGCTCGCCCCCTCGAAGGCACCCGGTATCGTTGCTCACATCAAGCGGGTGCTCGATGCGCGTCATTTCTATGACTGGGGCGGCGGTTTGGTTTGGCTCGCGGTCGACGCGCCAGAAGACGCGGGATCCAAGGTGATCCGAGATGCAATGCGTGGGCTCGGTGGCCACGCGACACTTCTGCGCGCGCCGCCGGAGATTCGAAGCACGGTCGATATATTCGAGCCGCTTCCGCCCTCGGTTGCAGATCTGATCCGGAGGATCAAGTTTGCGTTTGATCCCGGCCGTATTCTGAATTTCGGAAGAATGTACTCCGGTATTTGAAGCGCTGATCTGAATTCTATGCAAACGAACTCCTCGCTGACAGCGCTACTCGATCCGCAGATGATCGAGTCGGAGAAGATTCTTCGCGCCTGCGTCCATTGCGGGTTTTGTGCTGCCACGTTCCCGACCTATCTGCTGTTGGGGGGACGAACTCGACAGTCCGCGCGGACGAGTCTACCTCAACAAGGATATGCTTGAGAATGAGAAACCGGCG